>NZ_JBHXBG010000002.1:65827-75975 GCF_042726755.1 Promicromonospora sp. NPDC060271
GGGGGGGCGCCGCAGCGCCCTGGTCCTGGGTAAACAAACACCGCTGTTCTACGTGGGTTTTTTATTTTGGCCACCGGTTCTTCCCCAAACCTTTAGCACCCTTTCCCGAGATTCGGGAAAGGGCCTCACCGGTAGTCTTTTGCACCAGCCCCACCGTTCGCGAACAGCTGGCGGAAAAGACGTCAGATACCGGCCGTGCTGGCGACGTCCGGCGAGCTTGTCACATCCCCGGAAGGGGGAGGGGCAGGGGAAGCGGAAGGCCGAGGCTGCCGAGGAGCGAGCCGAGCAGGTCGCCGAGCGTGGCGAGCAGGCCGTCCAGCAGGCCGAGGTCAGGAACCGGGAGCGGCACCGGCAGGTCCGGGACCGGCAGGTCGGGCACGGGGACGTCCGGCACCGGGAGGTCGGCCGGGGCGTCAGGAACTGCCTCGACCGCGGTCGCGGCTTCCGGTACCGCGACGGCCTCGGTGGCGACGTCGGGCACGGCCTCGGTCTCGGTCGCGACGTCCGGCACTGCCTCCACCTCGGTGGCGACGTCCGGGACCGCCTCGGTCTCGGCCGCGACGTCCGGGACCGCCTCGACCTCGGTCGCAGCGTCCGGGACTGCCTCGACGTCGGTCGCGGCCTCCGGCACTGCCTCGACCTCGGTAGCGGCTTCCGGAGCGGTCTCGGGCTCAGCCGCGACCTCCGGCACCGGATCGGTTGCGGTGACCGCGGCCGCAGGCGCATCGCCCTCGGCCGTCACCAGGGCGCTTGCCCCGGTCGTGGCTGCGCAGACCATGCCCGCCGAGACGGCCACGGTAAGGACAGCTCGACTGACTGCACGGAATCCTCGGATCATGGTGTTTCCCCTCGAATAGCTCCGTCGAAACAGCGGTGGAGCACACTCGTGTGTTCCATGGAGAAGAGTCAGACGCACTTTTCACCCTGTCAATCGGAACGCATTGCGGTGTGTGCGGAATGAAACGAGACAATCCAGGATCGAACCCGGCGGCAGAGTGATAGGAAAAGCCCGTAACCCAGACATCACAGTGGTGATACAGGACGGTCGTCCACGTCGGGTATTCGCCGCGACCGCTGCGGCCGCCGCCCGCAAATGCCTCGTCGAGCGGCGTGGGTGGTTGGCATGATCGCCGCATGACGCGGATCCGACCGACCTGGCCCGACCTCCCGACGTACGTGCGCGACGCCGTCGCCGCGCGGCTCGGTGGACCGGTCACGGGCTGGACCTCGCACGACGGCGGCTACTCGCCCGGCTGGGCGCTCACCCTCGAGTCCGCGGC
The DNA here is from genome assembly GCF_042726755.1 of Promicromonospora sp. NPDC060271. NCBI lineage: Bacteria > Bacillati > Actinomycetota > Actinomycetes > Micrococcales > Promicromonosporaceae > Promicromonospora > Promicromonospora sp. NPDC060271. The sequence continues at coordinate 67,108 of NZ_JBHXBG010000002.1, forward strand.
CGGCAGCGCGTTCGTGAAGGTCGCCTCGACGGAGCACGAGGTCGCCGCGCGCCTGCACCGCCGGGAGGCGGTGCGTGCGGCGGCGCTGCCCGACGGCGTCCCCGCGCCCGCCTTCCGCTGGACCATGGAGCTGCCCGAGCCCGGTGAGACGGAGCCCGCATGGGTGGTCGTCGCGTCGGACGTGGTCGAGGGGCGGGCGCCGCGGACCGAACCGTGGGACCTGGACGACCTCGACCGCCTGCAGCACCTGGCCGCGCGCATCGCGGAGCACGAGGTGCCGGACGGCGGCGCGTTCCCCAACTTCAGTGAGCGTGTCTGGCCGGAGTCCGCCGAGCTCGCCGCCGAACGTCCCGCCGGCCTGGCGACCTACGACCCGTGGCTCGCGGCGAACCTCGACCGTATCGCCGAGATCGCGTCACCCGAGCGGCAGGCAGAGGCGTTCGCCGGCTCGTCCCTCGTGCACGCCGACCTGCGCGCGGACAACGCCCTCGTCGTCGGGCGGGCCGACGGCGGGCAGGAGGCGGTGGCCGTGGACTGGCCGCACGCCGTGCGCGGCGCGGCGTACCTGGACCGGACCGGCATGCTCCCGGCCGTGCACGCCACGGGCGGGCCGGCCCCGGAGGAGGTCCTCGAGCGGACGCCGCTCCCGGCGGCCGTGGACCCCGAGGCGGTGACGGTGTGGGTCGCGGTGCTGACCGCCTACTTCACGCGCAGCTCGCTGCAGGACCCGCCGCCCGGCATCCCGCACGTGCGCGCCTTCCAGCGCATCCAGGCGAACTCGTCCATCCGGTGGCTCCGCACCCGGCTGGGCTAGGGGGAGAAGCCCGCCGAGAACCAGCCGGTCAGGCGTGGGCAGCCGCGAGCTGTTCGCGGACCTGACGCTTGGCGCGGGTCAGCATGCCCGCCATGCCGTTGAGGCGCAGCAGGCTGACGACCTTGGTCAGGCCGAGCTGGAGCGGGAAGTCCTCCGGCACGTCCAGCACCTGCTGCGCCGTCAGCCCGGTCAGGCCCTGCGCGAGGATCGCCGCGAAGCCCCGCGTGGTGGGCGCCTCCTCCGGGGCGCTCGCGTGGAAGGCGACCACCCCGGCGTCGTCCACCTCCGCGAAGGCGTAGACGGGGGACTGGCACTCCTGGACCCGCTCGAGCCGCTCGGGCGCGTCCGCGTACCTGGCGGGCAGCGGCGGAAGCTCGCGGGAGACCTCGAGCAGAAGCTGGAGCCGGTCGCGCTCGGGCGTCTCCAGGAAGGCGTCCCGCAGCTCGGCGAGGGCCTCGGGCAGGTCGACGTCGTCGGTGCTCATCTGTTCATCCTCCCACCGCCCGGAGAGCGAGCGTGAACTTCCTCGAGTTGTCAGACGTACAGGTCACCCGGGTGACCTGTACGTCTGACACGTCGGTCGCTGTCTGACAGGTCCGCGAGCGGGCGTCCTCAGACAGGGCCGGGCGCCGTGCCCGGCGCCGTGCCCGTCGCCACCGGCACGCGAACCGCGTTGCCCCACTCGGTCCAGGAACCGTCGTAGTTGCGCACGCCCGTGTAGCCGAGCAGGTAGGTGAGTGCGAACCAGGTGTGGCTCGAACGCTCGCCGATGCGGCAGTACGTGACGACGGCGTCGTCGGGGCTCATGCCGAGACCCGCCGTGTAGATGGCCTCGAGCTCGTCGTGCGTCTTGTACGTGCCGTCCTCGGCGACCGCCGTCGCCCACGGGACGTTGCGCGCGGTCGGGATGTGGCCGCCGCGCAGCACGCCCTCCTCGGGGTAGTCCGGGATCGCGATGCGCTCGCCCGTGTACTCCTGCGGTGAGCGGATGTCCACGAGCGGGCCGTTGCCGAGGTGGGCGAGGACGTCCTCGCGGAAGGCACGGATCGTGGTGTCGTCCCGCTCGACCACGGGGTACTCGACGGGCGCGGGCGCCGGGACGTCCGTGGTGAGCTCGCGGCCCTCGGCGCTCCACAGGCCGCGGCCGCCGTCGAGCAGGCGTACGTCGGAGTGCCCGAACAGGGTGAACACCCAGGCCGTGTACGCGGCCCACCAGTTGTTCTTGTCGCCGTACAGGACGATCGTCGTGTCGCGCGTGATGCCCTTCGCGCCCATGAGGGCGGCGAACGCCGCGCCGTCCAGGTAGTCGCGCATCTCGGGGTGCTGCAGCTCTGTGTGCCAGTCGACCTTCACTGCGCCCGGGATGTGGCCGGTCTCGTAGAGCAGCACGTCCTCGTCGGACTCCACCACGACGATTCCCGGGTCCTTGAGGTGTTCGGCCAGCCACGCGGTGCTCACCAGTCGTTCGGGGTGGGCGTACTGCGCGATCTTGTCCGAGGTGTCGATGGGCGCGGGCATGGGGCCTCCTCGTAGAGCACGTGCACTGACAAGTAGGGGAACACCAGGCGCCGCCGAAAAGATCCCGGCTCGGGACAGACGTCGCTCCAGCACACCCCGTGCGTCCCCTCGCTGCGGGCCGAACGACTTTCCACAGATCACAGGTGTATTACGGTCTCGCCGCGCGCTACTCAAGAAGTGGTTCTAGCGTCATTCTCGTCGGTAGTTAAAAGGGCTTCGAGCCCGACACGTTGTTTTCATGGGATCTCTCTTTGGGGGAAGAGTTGAACACCATCGCCCTGGTGAAGGCGGAACCTGCGATATCCGATAGCGACGAACAGCCGAGCGACAGACCGGCCCTGCTACCCGTGCCGCAGGCGGCCGAGCTGCCGCCGCTCGACTCGCCAGGGCCGGCGCCGGAGCCGGAGCTTGCCGATCTGGCCGGCGCCCGCGGGCGGCGCCCCTGGGTCTTCGGCGCCGCGATCGTCACGAGCGTCGCCGTCGCCATCACTGTCTGGGCGGCCTCGGCGCACGCCGACAGGGCCGACCACCTCATGGCCCTCAGCTCCCAGATCGACCTCCAGGTCAGCACCACGGCAGCCCGGTCGCACGACCTGACGGCGGTGATGGACATGGCCCAGCGGGTCTACGACCACTCGGAGGGCCAGGTCGCGGACCCGGCAACGCGCGACGTGCTCGCCCGGGCGCTCGCCGACGCCAGGTCGGCCGCGGCGCAGCGCGTGACGGACACACCGCCGTCCTCCGTGACGCAGGCTCAGACGCTGCTCGCCCAGGCGACCTCCATGGAGAACTCCCTCGACTGGGCCACCGAGGACCTGCGTGTCGCCGTCGACATGGTCCAGCAGTCACAGGGGGCGCAGCGCGTCCTGGATTCCCGGGACCCGCTCGACAACCGGACGATCCTGACGTCTCGCGAGGGTTCCTGAAGCGTATTCGTCGGCATTTGCCGGCGGCCTAAAGTTCCGGTGCTCTCCATGTGTCGAAACCTCTTTCCACACTTTCCGGGCCCCTTTCTCACCGCGCACCGCTCTCGATCGGACTTTCTCGACCAGGCCGATGTATTGAGCGCCTGCGTCCACGGCAGTGCATTTGATGCGTAGCGGCGCTCACGCCACCCGGCGGTAGGCGTCCACCAGATCGACGAACTCCGCCCGCAGACCGTACGGATCCTCGCCCAGAGCGCTCGAGGCGCGTTCCCTGACGGCCTCGACGCTCGCGTCGGCCCGGTACTCCGACGCGGTGGCGATCAGCCCGAGCTCCGCCACGGCGGAGGCGAAGACGAAGTCCGCCGTCGGCGCCGACGTGAACGCGTCAGCGCCGACGGGAAACTCGACCTCGGTGCTCGTGCCGGGCTCGCCGCCGTCCGGTGTCTTGTACCGGACGTGCACGGTCATGAAGTCGTCGCTGGTGCCGACCTCCCGTTCGCTGTACCTCAGGTCGCCCGCGTCGGGACCGGAGTCCGTGCCGGGTTCGGCGCCGGCGGGGACGAGCTCGTAGAACGCGGTCACCGCGTGCCCCGCGCCGACGTCGCCGGCGTCCTTGGTGTCGTCGTCGAACTCCTCGTCCTCCAGACGCCGGTTGTCGTACCCGATCAGCCGGTACGAGGAGACGGTCGCCGGGTTGAGCTCCACCTGCAGCTTCAGGTCCTTGGCCACCACGAACATGGTGGAGTCGAACTCGTCCACCAGGACCTTGCGCGCCTCGGCCAGGGTGTCGATGTAGGCGTAGTTTCCGTTCCCGTGGTCGGCGATGGCCTCCATCGTGCTGTCCTTCAGGTTGTACATGCCGAAGCCGAGCACGGACACGTAGATCCCGGACTCCCGCTCGGCCTCGACCAGCTCCGTGAGCTCCTCCGGGGTGGACGGGCCGACGTTGAAGTCGCCGTCGGTCGCCAGGATCACCCGGTTGTTGCCGCCCTTGACGAAGTTCTCCTCGGCCAGCTCGTACGCCGTGAGCAGTCCGTCGGCACCGCCGGTGGAGCCGCCAGCGCGCAGCGACCGCAGGTGGTCCACCAGCACGCCGTGCTCCGAACCGGGCACCGAGTCCGCCACCACCTGGTTGTCGCCCGCGTAGGTCACTATCGACACGCGGTCGTCCTCGTCGAGCTGCTCCACGAGCAGTGCGAACGACTCGGCGAGCAGCGGCAGCTTGTTCGGCTCGTCCATCGAGCCGGACACGTCGAGCAGGAACACAATGTTGTTGCCCTTCCCCTCCGACGTCGGTATCGCCTCCGTGGCCTGGACGCCCACCATGGCGAGCTGGTGCTCCGGGTTCCAGGGAGCGGTCGCCACCTGGGCCGTCACCGTGAACGGGTGTTCCGCGCCAGGGGCGGGCGCCGGATAGTCGTAGTCGAAGTAGTTGACGAGCTCCTCGATGCGGACCCCCTCCGGCGCGACGCCCTGGTTCACCTGGCGGCGCAGGTTCGAGTACGACGCCGTGTCGACGTCCGCCGAGAACGTGGACAGCGGGCTCGTGGCGACGTCCTGGAACGGCGTCTCGGGGGAGTCGTCGTACTCCTCGGTGTCGGGCCTCCCCGGCTCGGGGAGGGGCGGCGCCACCTCGCTGCCGCGTGCTTCGTCCATCGCCTGGTCGCCCAGCGACTGACTGTTCGGAGCCTCGCCGCCCGGCGGGTAAGCCGGCCCTGCCACGTCGACGGCGGTCTCGGCCTCGCCGCCGGCGTCGGCCGCGCAGCCCGTGAGCGCGAGCGCCGCGGCCAGCAGCCCGGCCGTGGCGGACAAGGATGCGCGGGTCGTGCGGGATGTGAAAGTCATGGTGGTAGACCTCTCGTCCGGGTGATCCGTCCTCTGTTGTCCATCTGTTCCCCCGCGGGCCTGGCTTGCCCGGTCGAGGTCACGGTCCGGTTGCGGGCCCCTGTGACGCACCGCCGCCCGACCTCGACCCGCCGGGCTGCGGCCGGCTCGGGTGCTGGACGCGCGCCCACCTCACGACCGGGACGCTCGGCCCGGCGTGAGGGGACGGACCCCGTGCGCCGTCGCGAGGAAGAACCCGGCGAGGGTGATGCCGTGCTCCGCCGCGGCCGAGCGGAGGGCCGCGCGCCAGGCGAGATCGCCGGACGAGGCGAGGACCGGGCCCGGCCGCTCGAGCATCAGCACCACCGAGGACCCCGGCTCGCCTCGCAGGATCTCGTGCCAGGCCTGACCCAGGTTGCTCACCATGAGCACGTCCGGCTCGTCGGGTACGTGGTCGATCGGCACGATCACCGGCAGCGGGCGGCGCTGGTGGTCCAGCATGACGAACCACAGCGTGCGGCGGCGTGGTGTGACGCCGTCGTGCAGGAACCTCACGAACGCAAGCAGGGCCGCGTCGTCAGCCAGCGGTTGATCCGGAATGATGTCGCTTGATGTTGTCATGGGCTCAGTATCGACGAGCAGGCGTCGGTGCGATCCGAGTTATCCACAGGCTGCCCTGGAGCCCGGTCAAAACTTCTGGGGATCAGGGCTTGAAGTTGACGCAGCGTCAACCTCTACGGTGATGGACATGCACTGGTCCATCCAAGAGATCGCGCGGCTGACCGGCGTCACGAGCCGCACGCTGCGGCACTACGACGCGGTCGGGCTCCTGCCCGCCGTCCGGACGACGGCGAGCGGCCCACGCCGCTACGACCGCACCGCCCTGGTGCGGCTGCAGCGGATCCTGCTGCTGCGCGATCTCGGTCTCGGCCTCGGCGACATCGCCGACGTGCTCGACAGCGAACAGGACGAGGCGAAGGCGTTGCGCCGGCACCTCGACTCGCTGCGGGCGGAGCAGCACCGGCTGGCGCGGCAGATCGCGTCGGTCGAACGAACGGTCGCCGCTCTCGAGAAGGACCCCGAACAGAAGGAGGACATCATGGCGAAGGACATGCTCGACGGATTCGACCACACCCAGTACGAGCAGGAGGTGACCGAGCGCTGGGGCCGCGACGCGTACGTGAAGGGCGACGCGTGGTGGCGCGGGCTCGGCAAGGAGGGGCAGGACCGGTTCACCGCGCAGGTCCAGGCGCTGAGCACCGCCTGGATCGAGGCGGCGGAAGCCGGCCTGGACCCCGCATCGGACGAGGCCCAGGCGATAGCCGCCCGGCACGCGGCGTGGCTCGTCGCCGTCCCGGGCACGCCCGGTCACGAGCAGGGTCGGCCCGACAAGGGCTACCTGCTGGGGCTCGGTGACATGTACGTGGCGGACGACCGGTTCGCCGCGAACTACGGCGGCACCGAAGGTGCCACGTTCGTCCGGGACGCGCTGCGCGTCTACGCCGAGCGGGCCTACCCGGAGGGCGAGGCCTGAGCCCGGTACAGGTCACGCAGGAGGCAGATCTCGCCGCCGTGCGCCATGGTCTCGCGGCTCAGATGAGTCACCAGCGCGGCCATCGGGAACTCGGCGAACCCGGCACCCTTCGGCCCGATCGGTCGCAGCAGGCTGTCGTCGTCCAGACGCTCGATACCTGCCCGCCACGATCGGTAGCCCTCCTCGAGCATGGCGAGACCGCCCTCGGCGGTGATCGGGGCATCGGGCCAGTGCCGCGGGTCGAACATGTCGGCGTCGGCCGGCGCGTCGGTGGGTCCGAACAGGGCCCGGGCGCGCCGGCCGAAGACGTCCCGGCCCACGTGCACCATCCGCCACGCGATCGTGGTGACCGGCGGGATCTCCGGCTCGGGCACCTCCTGCTCGAGCCGCGGCACGCCGTCGGGGCCGCGGCGAACGCTCCAGGCCGGTGAGGCGGGCTCCCAGAGGTACTCGTCGTCGGTAAGGCCTTCCAGCCGCGGCTGGAGATGGAAGTCCCAGTAGAAGCTCAGCTGGTCCAGCAGGAGATCACGCCACGTCGTAGAGGGCGATCCAGGGGACGGCGTCGGCCCAGTTCTGGTCATCTTCGGACCATATCCTCGGTCACTGACACTCAGTTTCACAGGTAGCCTCTGCACATGCCCGACGTGCCAGCCAAAGTCAACCAAAAAACGCCAGTGACCTGCTGGTTTGCCGGTCTGACGACGCTCGATGTGATCCACCGCAGCGCCGTTCGACCGGGTCCGAACCAGAAGATCACCGCCGTTCGCCAGGACGTCTCCGCGGGCGGCCCGGCCGCGAACGCCGCGGTCACCGCCGCGACACTGGGGGCGAGGGCCCTCCTCATCAGTGCGCTGGGTTCGGGTCCGGTCGGTTCGGCGGCGCGCGGTGACCTCGAGCAGCACGGCGTCGAGATCTACGACACCGCCGAGGGGCACGAGATCCCGCTGGCCGTCTCGGCGGTGATGGTCGACGACGCGACGGGCGACCGCTCGGTGGTCTCGCCGGACGCCATGCTCACCGACAGGGTCGACGTCACGCCCGGCGGGCTCGACGCGCTGCCGCGGCCCGACGTCGTCCTGCTCGACGGGCACCATCCGGATCTCGCGCGGAGCGTTCTCGCGTACGCGAACGCACTGGAGCCGCGCCCGCTGATCGTGCTCGACGCAGGCCGCTGGCGGCCCGTCTTCGCCGACCTGATGGGGCAGGCGGACGTCACGGCCCGTTCGGCGGACTTCCGCGCGCCGGCCTCCGTCGCACCGTCCCGGGCCACGGTCGCCACGCACGGGCCGGACCCCGTGACCTGGTGCGACGCCGACGGACGGCACGGCACCACCGGCGTGCCGACGGTCGACGTGCGTGACACGCTCGGCGCCGGGGACGCGTTCCACGGCGCGCTGGCCGTTGCGCTCGCCCGCGGTGCGGACCTGGAGGCGGCCGTCGAGGAAGCGGTGCGGGTGGCGTCCCTCCGCGTGCAGTACGTCGGTCCCCGCTCCTGGCTGGAGAACCTGTCGTGCGCCTGACCACCGCCGAGCTCGTCGGACGGGCGGCAGACCTGGCGGACGCGGCCGCCCGCGCCGGACGGGCGCGGGTCCTCGGCATCACCGGACCGCCCGGAGCCGGAAAGTCGACGCTGGCGGCCGCGCTGGTCGACAGCCTGGCGCCCGGTACCGCGGTCGTGGTCGGTATGGACGGCTTCCACCTCTCGAACGCCGTCCTGGAGGCGTTCGGCCGCCGCGACCGCAAGGGTGCCGTCGACACGTTCGACGACGCCGGGTACGCGGCCCTGATCCGCAGGCTCGCGGACCGGCTCCCTGGCGACCCGCCTCTCTACGCGCCGGAGTTTCGCCGCGAGATCGAGGAACCGATAGCCGCGGGCACGGTCGTCGCCGACGAGCCGCTGGTGATCACGGAGGGCAACTACCTGCTCGTCCCCGGCGCCGCGTGGCCGGCGGCCCGCGCCCACATGGCGCAGGTCTGGTACGTCGACCTGCCGGACGCCGAGCGCCTACGGCGCCTCGTCGCCCGGCACCAGGCGTACGGCAAGCCGCTGCCTGACGCCGAGGCCTGGGCGGGCGGCACCGACCAGCGCAACGCGGACCTCATAGCGGCGACCCGGGACGCGGCGGACCTGATCGTCGAGTGGGTCTGACGGGGTGATCCGGGTCAGGCTCAGGCTCTACCTGTGTCGGCTGAGCCTGCGGTTCCGCTCCGGGCGCGTGCCTCGTTCCTCGGCCCGCACCCTGCGCTGCACC
>NZ_JBHXBG010000003.1:0-74162 GCF_042726755.1 Promicromonospora sp. NPDC060271
AGCTCGGGCTGCCGACCTCCTGACGTTCTGCCGATCACCCTGTGCGGCTACCGGCCGACGTCGCAGCGCTTGGCCACGTTGATCAGCTTGACGCGCTTCGTCTCGGTGATCACGCCGTCCGCCTTCAGGCGGTCGGCGACCTGGGTCACGTGGCGTACGAACGCCCAGTGGCTCACCCACTGCCCGTCGGCGTCGATGAGGTCCGCGATCGTGCACCCGTTACCGGTGTCGACGTTGGCCACCTTGCTGTCGACGTCCCCCATGATCACCGTGGGGCGCTCGTCGGAGACTGGGCAGGCGTCGATGCCCGCACGGGCGATCTGGAACCTGAGGGTCCCCGTCCGCGTGACGTTCCCCGCGTTGTCGGTCGCCCGGTACCCGAGCTCGTGCGCTCCGCCCTCCGTGACCACGATCGGCCCCGTGTACTCCCGGAAGATGAAGTCGTCGAGCGCGTACTCGATGAACGCGACCCCGGACTCGCCGTCCCGGGCGTTGATGGTCACGGTCGCCGAGCCGATGTAGGCACCTTCGTCGTCCTGCTCCCCGTCGACCTGCGCCGACGCGATGGGGTGCGTCGTGTCCGGCGGGTCCGCGCCGCCGACGACCACCAGGTCGACCTTGCCGGGCTGCGAGACGTTCCCGGCGTTGTCGGTGGCCCGGTAGGACAGCGTGTGCGGGCCGGTGACGTCGACCACCACGGGCGCCGTGTAGGCCTTGTAGCCGGTGCCGTCCAGGTTGTACTCCACGCTCTTGACGCCCGTGCCGGCGTCCTCGGCCAGGAGGCTCACCGTCGCGGAGCCGAGGTAGGCGCCGTCGGCGTCCTGCTCGCCCGTGACCTCCGCGGTGACGGACGGCGGGGTGGTGTCCTCCTGGGAGGGCTCCACGACGGTGAACGTCGCGGAACCGGGTGCGGAGACGTTGCCTGCGTTGTCCGTGGCCCGGTAGGTCACGGTGTGCTCACCGACCGTGTCGACGACGACGGGGTCGGTGTAGGGCGCGTACTCGGCGCCGTCGAGCGCGTACTCGACGCTCGCCACGCCCGAGCCGGCGTCCACCGCCGTGAGGTTCACGGTGGCGGTGCCTTCGTAGGTACCGTCGCCGTTGAGCTCGCCCGTCACCTCGGGGGTGACGGTGGGTGCCGTCGTGTCCTCCCCGTCGGAGGGCACCACCGTCACGTGCAGCATCTCGGGTTCCGAGACGTTGCCGGCGGCGTCCGTCGCGCGGTACTCGAGCATGTACATGCCCGGCTCGTCGAGCACGACCGGCTCGCCGTAGGGCACGTACGCGCCGCCGTCGAGCGAGTACTCGACGGACGCGACGCCGGAGCCGGCGTCCTCGGCCGTGAGGCTCACGGTGGCCGAGCCGATGTAGGCGCCGTCGGCGTCCTGCTGGCCTGCGACGTCGGCGGTCACCACCGGTGCGGTGGTGTCCTCGCCCGGGCCCTCGGTGACCACGAGCTCGCCGACCATCGTGCTGTGCCCCGGGATGGCGCAGAAGTACCGGTACTTGCCCGGGGTGAGGACCACCTCGGCCTCGTAGCGGCCGCCGTTGGCGTCGAACGGGTTGGCCAGGATGTCCAGCGTGACGTCGTGGTTGTACCCGGGGGTGCTCGTGTCGAACGTCAGCGTGTGCGACATGCCGATGTTGTTGCCGGTCGCCGCACTGTTCTCGAAGATCACCGTGGCGGCACCGGCGGTCGCCGTGGCGGGCGCCGAGGCGTACCTCGAGACGCTCGCGTCAGCGGTCCAGGTCAGTACCTGGTCCGCTGCCAGGTCGGTCGCCTCGGCGGCCGCCGGGGTGGCGGACCGCACGGGGGAGATGTCGCCGCGGTACTCCGCGGCGGTGGCCGCCGGGGCCAGCGGCAGCACCACGAGGGCGCTGACCGCGGCCCCGGCGAGGAGCCGGGACAGTCCGTGTGGGAACAGTCTGCGTCGGAACATGAGGACGCCTCTCTCTTCGGCTGGGGCGGTCACAGGTCACGCACCCGGATGTTGCGGAACTCCATGGCGTCGGCGTCGCTGTGGTTCTGCAGGCCGATGAAGCCGCTGAGGAACTGCCGCAGGTCGGTCGGCGGGTCGCCGGCACGCGAGGACTTCTTGCCCGGCGAGTTCTCGAACTCGTTGATGACCACGCCGTTGCGGATGATCGTGTACTGCTGGCCGACCACCTGGATCTCGTACTCGTTCCACTCGCCCTTCGGGGTGGCCCCCGCCTGGGGGAGGCCGTTCGGGTCGAAGTTGTACACCGACCCCGTCTTCTGGGGCTCGCCGGTCGGCCCGTCGTAGAGCTGGATCTCGTGGCCGCAGTAGATGGCCACCCAGGCCTCGGCGTCGGTCAGCTGACCGCACTCGGGACGCTCGTCCCGCGGCACGCGCGGGTCGGGGAACCGGGTGAAGACACCGCTGTTGGCGTAACCGGTGCCTGGCGCGACGTCCTTGAACTCCAGCTTCAGGGAGAAGTCCTCGAGCTCCTCGCCCGGGTGCCAGAGCATGCCGAGCCCGCCCTGCGCCCGGATGGACCCGTCGTCGCGCAGGTCGAAGTTCCCGCCGGGCGCCTGCCGCCAGTCGGCAAGCGTCTCCGCCGTACCGTCGAACAGCCACCGGTACCCGGAGTGGGCGTCCGTCCCGATCTCCGACGCCTTCGCGGCCTGGACCAGCTTCGTCTGCGCGGCCTTCGTGATGACCTTGTCCGCCACGAGCTGGTTGGTCACCGCGGTCACATGGTTCACGAACCGGCCGTTGGTGTCCCAGTCACGCTCGTCGTTGATCAGGTCGTTGATGGTGCAGCCGCCCAGGTCGACGCTCGGGACGCTGGTCTTGGTGTCACCGATCCAGACGTTCTTGCGGTCGTCCGGGATGGTGCACGTCGTCTCGACAGGGACGTCGAGAGTCGTCTTGTCGCCGTCGGCGTAGGTCACCGTGAGCGTCGCGTCGTAGGTGCCGACCCTCTTGTAGGTGTGCCGCGGGTTCGCCTCGGTCGAGGTGCTCCCGTCCCCGAAGTCCCACGCGTAGGAGACGCCGCCCGAGTCGCCGCCCCGGAACGCGACGGTGAGCGGGTCGCTCTGCACGCTGGCGCCGGAGCCGGCCGGTACCGGCGTCGGCGCGCCTCCGTGATAGGTGATCCGGGTCAGCTTCTGCCGGTCGGTCAGCGAGAAGAAGCCGCCGCCGTAGTCGAGCAGGTACAGCGCCCCGTCCGGACCGAACTTGGCGTCCATCCACTGGTCGACGTCGTCGTTGCCGTTGCCGCCCTGGATGATCTGGCGCAGGTCCTCGGCGAACACCGGGGGAGCTGCCTCGTCCACCGTGTCCGGGTTCACCGTGACGGCGATCCGGTTGTTCGAGTTGGACTGGTCACCGATGAACCACTTGTTGTCCCAGTACGCGGGCCAGGCGACACCGCTGGCGGTGTCCACCTCGGACCGGTGGTACGTCGGGCCGTTCATGATGGCCTGACCGCCGCCGCGCAGGTACGGCTGGGTGTAGGTCGCCTCGGCGTCCACGTACGACGGGATGCCGTTCTCGCCCTCGGGGAAGACCGGGCCGCCGCCGCTCGGCGAGTACCAGATCATGTTGTCGCGCACCGGCGGCAGGTCCACCAGGCCCGTGTTGCGCGGCGAGGTGTTCTTCGGGTTGTCGCAGTCGTACCAGCCGGTCAGGACGCTCGCGTCCTCGTTGCTGCGGTCCCGGTAGGGCTGCCCGTTACCCATGCAGTAGGGCCAGCCCTGGTTGCCCGCGGAGGTGATGATCGTGGCCGTCTCGTACTTCGCCGGGCCGAGCTCCGGGTTCGGCAGGCCCGCGTCCGGCCCCACCCACGCCGCCGTCAGCCAGTCGTTCTTCTTGTCGTAGGCCAGGCGCGAGATGTTGCGGACACCCATGACGTAGATCTCCGGGCGCGTCTTGTCGCCCGGGTCGTCCGCCTCGGGGAACAGGTTCCCCTCGGGGATCGTGAACGTGCCGTCCGGCTCCGGGTGGATCCGCAGGATCTTGCCGTTCAGGTCGTTCGTGTTGCCGGCGGTGCGGCGCGCGTCCTGGAACGAGATGCCCGCGTACTCCAGGGTCCAGTTGTTGCCCGAGTAGCCGCTCGAGCCACCCGAGGAGTTGGCGTCGCCGGAACCGATGTACAGGTTGCCGTCGTTGTCGAAGTCCATGCCGCCGCCCGCGTGGCAGCAGCTGTGGATCTGCGTCTCCCACTCCAGCAGGTCCTTGCGCGTGGACTGGTCGATGGTGTTCGCCTCGGCGTCGTACGTGAAGCGCGAGACCGTGCGCAGGCCGACGCGGCGCTCGCGGTCGATCGACTCGTGCGGCATCCAGTAGAGGTAGATCCACTGGTTCTCGGCGAAGTCCGGGTCGAGGGTCAGCCCCAGCAGACCCTCCTCGTTCTTGACCAGCTCGCTGCCGCTGCCGCGATTACCCATGACGTCGAGCGTGGTCAGGAGCTTCGTGGTCCCCGAGTCCGGGTCCCAGCGGTGGACCGTGCCGCAGCCGAGCCCCACCTTCGGGTCGTCCCACGACACCACCGGACCGGACGGGCAGGCGGCCTTGCCGATGTAGAAGACGCCGCCGTCGGGCGCGACCGTGAGCCCGTGCGGCTCGCCGATCTGGTCGAGCTTGCCCGCCGCGTTCTTCACCGTCAGGCGCTTGGCCTCGTAGTTCGCCGCGATGGTCGCCTGGCAGTCGCCGCGCGCCATGCCCGTCGACCACAGCAGGCCGCCCAGCAGGTGGTCACGGAACTCGTCCTCCGCGTACGTCTCGGCGGTGCCGCCCATGCCGGTGTAGAACGACCGGCCGCCGTCGTAGTCACGGCACCACGAGATCGGGTGGAACGGGCCGTTCGCGCTCTCGCCCGGCTCGTAGTCCCACTCCTGCACCTGCGCGATCGTGTGCACCTCGCCGACCGGGTTCGGTGACCAGTTCAGCCAGCGGTCCGAACGGGTCCAGTTCAGGGGCAGCCCGTCGTTGGCGGGGTGCGCCCGGTCGACGACGTTGACCGTCGCCTCCTGCACCGGGACCTCGGGGGCCGGCTCCTCCTCGCCCGTGCCGTCGAAGAGCTGGATCTCGGCGAGCTGGGTCAGGTCGTCACCCGCGTTCGCCGTGATGTCGAGCCGGTAGTGCCGGTAGGCCGTCTCGTTCTCGAACCGGTAGTCCATCGGGGTGAACCGGTCGGGGAACTCCTGGTCCGTCTGCGTGTCCAGGTCGGTCCACGTCTCACCGTCGGCGGAGCCCTGCAGGGTCCAGTTCTTCGGGTCGCGGCCGGCGAAGTCGTTCGCCGACGTCAGCGCGTACCGCGTGGCGACGACGGCCTCCTGCATCTCGAGGTCGATGGTCGCCGTCGGCTCGAAGGCGAGCCACTTGGTGTTCGAGTCGCCGTCGATCAGGTTCGGGGCGTCCTCGTTCGGCGGGTTCTCGGCGCTCGCGGTCACGCTCGCCACGGCCAGCGGGTCCGGCAGGTTGCCGGCCGGCCGGGTGCCGATCAGGCCCGTGAACCACTGCGAGCGGTCCTGCGCGCGTGCGGCGTCGCGGATGCCGAGGAAGCCGCCGCCGTCCCGCACGTAGGCCTTGAGCGCGTCCTCCTGCGCGGTGCTGAGCTCGACGCCCTCGGCGGACAGGAAGACGACGCCGCGGAACGCCGCGAGGTTCTGCGTCGTGAAGGCCCGCGGGTCGCTGGCGGTGCGCACGGTGAACCCGTGCTCGGCGCCCAGCTCCTTGATGGTCCTGGTCGCGGTCGCGACGGGGTCGGCCTGCTTGTCCGGCGCGCCGTGGAACACGAGCACGTTGATGTCCGCCGCGTCCTCTGCGAGCGCCACCGGTGCGGCCGACAGCGGGGCGGCGTCGGCCGTCGTGGTCCGCTGGGCCTGGGCGGGGACCGTCGCCAGCCCCAGGACGAGGGCGGCGCCGGCCGCCGCGGCGAGGGCGCCACGTACCGACCTGCGCGGGGCTGCCGCCCCGAGGATCCTGCGTCTTCCTGTCCGTTCCATCACTGCTCCTTTGCGCGTGATCTCTGCGTGCGGTCAGTGGCCGGAGTGGGCCGTGCCGGTCCCTGCGCCTGGCTGGGTGGTGCTGGTCTCTGTGCTGGACTGGGTGGCGCCGCTGGTCAGGTGGCCGCCGTGCTCGTGGAACCTGTCGATGGCGTCCTGCGCGCCGGGAGGCATGGAGCCGTCCGCGTTGCGGACCAGGAAGACCCCGGCCATGCCGCCGTCCGAGTGGAACTGGACGTGGCAGTGGTACATCCACGCGCCCGCGCCGACCTTCTGGCCGGCCTTGACCTGGAACCCGAACGAGTCGCCCGGATTCAGGTCGCGGGTGTCGATCACCTGGCTGGGGTCGTCGGGCCCGGTCAGGTAGCCGGTCCGGTTGTTCGCCCAGCGGTGGGCGTGCAGGTGGAAGGTGTGTAGCTGGTCGCCGTGCCCGATCGCGACGAACTCGACCGTCTCGCCGAGGTTCGCCTCGAACATCGGGGTGTCGGGGGCCACCTTGTTGTTGATGGTCATGTCGTTGAACACGACCGTGTAGGTGCGGTCGGGCAGGATGTCGCCCCTGCGGCGCACCACGAGCCCGCCGTACAGGCCGGCGCGCAGGCCGGCGGTGCCGTGCTCACCGCCCAGCGCATGGTCGTGGTAGTGCCAGTAGCCGGCGCTGCCGGGCAGCCAGTGGCCGTCGTCGAGCTGGGTCTGCACGTGGCTGCCCCACGTGTACGTGCGGGTCTCGCCGGGCTCGTTGAAGGAGTCGTTGAACGGGCTGCCGTCCGACTCGGTCTTGTAGTCGACGCCGTGCGGGTGGATGGACAGGCGCTTGTCGGTGTTGTTGACCAGCTCGATCTGGAGGGTGTCGCCCTCCCACATCTCGAGCAGGGGGCCGGGGATGGTGGCCTTGCCCGGTGCGAGCCCGTAGCCGTAGAGGCCGCCGGGCAGGGGTTCCGCGTAGACGGTGATGTGCCGGGTGGTGCCCAGCGGACGGACGATCCCGGTGCCCGCCGCGGCGGCGGTGTCCGCGCCGAGCGCCAGCGCCGCGGTCGGCGCCATCAGCCCGGCGAGCGTGCCGGTCAGGATCGAGCGGCGGGACACGGCGCTCTGCGTGGATGGGGTCTCAGCGTTGTTCTCAGGCATGCGTCTCCGTTCGACACCGCCGGGCATGCGGATGCGGGCCCGGCGAGACAGGGATCAGGAGGTATGGGGTTCCTACGCGCGAAGCCGACGGCGGCCTGCCGTGGGTGACAGCGTTGTCATAAAAGGTGGTGTCACGAAGGTGGACCGCATCGTCGTTCCCTCCAAGGACGTTGGCTCGTGACCGTCAGCGGCGACGGACACGCCCTCATGACCCATGCGGTCATCCCGCCGGGCTCCTTGTCGGGAAGGCCCTGGATGGCTCGCATGCGTGTTGTGCACCACAAGGTGGCTTTGCGAACCTATGGCGACTTATGCCGAGTGTCAAGCAAAAGTTGAAGGAACAGCGTCAGACTTCTGTGTGGAGGGCTACGGCGGCGGCCTGCTACGGGGGCGGTAGCAGCACCCACACGGCGGTCACCACCAGCACGGCGCCGGTGAGGAGCCCGGTCAGGGGATGGGCGAGCGCCGCCGTCGAGCGGTGGCCGCGCGGTCTGGTGACGGCGCGCAGCACCCAGCCCAGCGGCCAGGCCGCCAGCGCGGCGAGGATCCCGGCCGCGGCGCCCAGGTAGAGGATGGGCACGTCGAGCGTGTTGGCGACGATCGCCACCTGGATCGCCGTGGACAGTGCGACGACCGTGGGGATCAGGTGGAGCCGCGGCTTTCCCGCGGTGACGCCGGCCTTGTCCGCGTCCTTGGCGGCCGCCACCGCCCGCCGGTACCTGCTCGCGATGAGCCCGGTGCACAGCCGGGTCAGGCCGCCGTGGGCCAGGAGCGCCGCGACGTAGATGGCCACGACCCGTCCGGTCACCACCGTGCCGTCGGGCCAGGAGCGTACGGCGGCGACGACGGCGATCACCACGACGCCGCAGGCGACCACGACACCCGCGACGGGCAGGAGCCGCGTCCAGGGGCCGGAGTGCCGGACGGTCCAGGCGAACCACAGCGCCGCCAGGATGCCCGTGGCTGTCGCCGCGAGGGCGTGGTCGCTCGCGTACTGCATGGTGATCCCCTTCGCGGAACCGGCGCGGACCGGGCCTCAGCGTAGGGTGTTTTCGCAGGTCAGGGAAGTGTTTGTGCATTTGGATGGGGTTGCGCCCCCGAGCGGGCGGTCGCGCGGGACGCCGGGGCCGCCAGGTGGTCGAGGATCCTGGACCGGACCACCGGGTCGCCGAGGATCTTGTTGTGCCCCAGCCCCGTCGTCGTGAACAGCTCGCTCGACGAGGCGTGGGCGTCGTGGAGCCGCTCGGACAGGACGTGGGGATTCATGCGGTCCCCGGCGTCGTGTATCCAGAGCGCGGGGACCGACGCCGGAACGGTGTGCGCCAGCAGGTCGAAGCGTTCGTAGACGTCGGGGTGCCCGGGTAGCCCGTAGCGCTGGACGGCGGTCGCGAAGCGGTCCCGCAGGGCCCAGGGGAGTCCCGAGACCCGGACGAACCAGTCGGTGGCGGAGCGGACCGACGCGAGGGCGGAGATCCCGGTGAACCGCTCGGCCCGGACGCCCTCGTGCAGGGCGATCCCGGCCGCGAGCACGCCGAGGGAGTGCCCGACCACTGCCGCCCAGGGTGCGTCCTCGGCGTCGGACAGCCGGCGGATGATGTCGAGGTCGTCGAGCCCGGTGCGCCCGCGTCCGCCGGAGTCGCCGTGGGCGGGCGCGTCGTACGTGACGACCCGGAGCCCTGCGGCGGTGAGGTCCTCGACGATGCGGCCGAACACCGACGCCCGGGAGCGCCAGCCGTGGACGAGCAGGACGCCGGGCGCGCCCGGTTCGCCCCAGGAGTAGGTGGCGACCTGGGCGGGTCGGCGTGCGCCGCCGCGGAACGTGGGGCGGTGCACGAGCGAGCCGCGGCGTGCGGAGTCGTGGACCGGCCGGTCGGCGAGCCGGACCGGTACCGGCGGGCCTGGTCGCCAGTAGGTGACCGAGCCGAGCGCCAGCGCGAGCGGCGGTGCGGTGCGGCCGAGGGCGCGGAACGTGGCGCGGGTGACGCGCTGGGACTGGGGCACGGACGACCTCCGGGGGTCTGGGTCTGGCTGGCCGGGTTCGGCCGAACAAACTGTACGACCGTTCGCACACTATCCGATGTGCGGACGGTCGTA
This sequence comes from Promicromonospora sp. NPDC060271, assembly GCF_042726755.1. Lineage (NCBI taxonomy): Bacteria > Bacillati > Actinomycetota > Actinomycetes > Micrococcales > Promicromonosporaceae > Promicromonospora > Promicromonospora sp. NPDC060271. Next base: position 9,197 of record NZ_JBHXBG010000003.1, read on the forward strand.
CACTCTCTTTCATGGACCTCTCTACCGACCTGCGCCGTGCCCGGGGCGACCGCACGCGCCGTGCCGTGCTGGACCACGCGGTGCAGGAGGCGTCGGTGCGCGGGCTCGACGCACTGTCCTTCGGCACGCTCGCCACGTCCGCGCCCGTGAACAAGAGCGCCATCGCCGGGCTGTTCGGGTCCAAGGAGAAGCTCCAGCTCGCCGCCGTGGAACGGGCGACCGAGATCTACCGCGACCACGTGGTCGTCCCGGCGCGCTCCGCCCCGCGGGGCCTGCCGCGGCTGTGGGCGCTCGTGCTGGCCTGGACCGAGTACTCACGCACCCGGGTGTTCCGCGGGGGCTGCTTCTTCCGCACGGTCGAGGTGGAGTACGACATGCGCGAGGGTGCCGTGCGGGACGCCGTGGTGGCGGCGCAGCGGTCCTGGGAGTCGTACGTCGGGCACCAGGTGCGCACGGCGGCCGACGCCGGCGAGCTGTCCCCGGGGACCGATCCCGACCAGGTCGAGTTCGAGATCAACGCGCTGCTGAACGCCGCCAACGACCGCTCGCTCCTGTACGGCGACGACGCCGTCTACGGACGGGCCGAAGCGGCGGTCCGGGCGCTCCTCGTCGCGCACGGGGCGGATCCGGCCGTGCTGCGCTGACCTGCCGCGCTGACCTGCCGCGCCGACCTGCCGCGCTGACCTGCCGCTGTCGAGCGATGGCCAAATGTTTCAAGGCCGTATACATGTGCTCGTTACCCTCTGTTCATGGTGATGCGGCACGAGGGTCCTGACGACGCGGCCGTCCCACCTGCGGCCGTCCCGCTCGCGACCACCCGGTGGGGCGCCGGGCCCGGGAGGGCGCTCCTGCTGCACGGCACGGTGTCGGCCGGCGCCACCTGGTGGCAGCTCGCGGAGACCCTCGCGGCGGACGGCTACGAGGTGGTCGCCCCCGACCTGCGGGGCCACGGGACGAGCCCCCGCGCCGACTCGTACCTGCTCGCCGACCACGTCGCCGACGTGCGCGCCCTCGGCGCCGGCTGGGACCTCGTGGTGGGACACGGCCTCGGGGGCCTGCTCGGCGCGCTGGCCGTCGACGCCGACGCCCGCTCCGACCGCAGGTTCACGCGCCGCCTGGTGCTGCTCGACCCGGCGCTCGACATCCCGGACGACCGGTTCGAGACCGGCGCCGCGGCGGAGATCGCCGAGGCCGCCCACCCGCCCTCGCCCCGGGCGGTGCAGGCGGCGCACCCGGCCTGGGACCGGCGCGACGTCACGGCGGTGGCCGACGCCGCGAAGGCCGCCGACGCCACGGCGGTGGCGCGCACCCTGCGGGACAACACGCCGTGGCGGTACACCGGCGTCATCAGCCGCCTCGTGGTCCCAACGCTCGTGCTGAGCGCCGACCCGGCCTACGGCGCCCTGTTCCCGCCGCCCACCGGCGTCGAGCTCATGATCCGCAACCCGAGCGTGCGGGTGCGGATGGTGGTGGGCGCCGGGCACGCGGTGCACCGCGACCGGTCCGCCGCCGTGTCGGCCGCTGTCCGCTCGTTCCTCTGGTGAACGTTCCGTGACCTTCCACCGGGGCGCTCGCTGAGGTACGGGAGCCTCCGGAACCGGAGTTAAGGTCGGGCAGTGAGCTCCTCCGCATCCGCACGCAAGCAGCTCGTCGCGCTCGCCGAACGGGGCTTCGACGGGCCGTGGCGGCACGCGCGCGGTGACTTCACGAGCGACGCCCGCCCCGCCTCGGTCCTCGTGCTCTTCGGCGTCCTGGACGGCCTGGCGGCCGACCGCGGCGACCACGACCTCGCGGTGCCCGCCGACCTCGACGTGCTGCTGCTCGCGCGGGCCGCGACGCTGCGCAGCCACGCCGGCCAGGTCGCCTTCCCGGGCGGACGCGCCGACGACGGGGAGGACGCCGTGGCCGCCGCCCTGCGCGAGGCCGTCGAGGAGACCGGGCTGGACCCGGCAGGCGTCGAGGTGCTCGGCGCGTTCGACGAGCTGCCCATGCCGGTCAGCAACCACGTGGTCACCCCGGTGCTCGGCTGGTGGGCCCGCCCCACGCCCGTCGCCGTCGTCGACGCCGCCGAGTCGGCGCACGTCTTCCGCGCGCCCGTCGCCGACCTGCTGGACCCCGCCAACCGCTTCACCACCGTGCTGCGCCGCGGCAACCAGACCTGGCGCGGCCCGGGCTTCCACGTGCACGACGGCGACCTCACCCACCTCGTGTGGGGGTTCACCGCCGGGATCCTCGACGCCATGTTCGACCAGCTCGGCTGGACCGAGGACTGGGACCGCACCAAGGAGCTCGGGATCTCATGAGGTTCACGACCTACGCCCGCGAGGCCGTGCGTGACGCCCTCGTGGAGACCGCCCGGGCGGACGACGCCGTTGCGGCCGCCGCACTCGTCGGCTCCGGTGCCACGGGGCGCGAGGACGAGTGGTCGGACATCGACCTGGTGCTGCGTATCGCCGCCGACGGCGACCCGGCCGACGTCGCGGCCCGATGGACGGAGACCATGTACGCGGCCCACGGGGCCGTGCACCACCTCGACGTCGTGGCCGACGGCGTGCTCTACCGCGTGTTCCTGCTCGCCGGGTCGCTGCAGGTGGACGTGTCGTTCTGGCCGTACGAGCGGTTCCGGGAGACGGTCAAGGGATTCCGGCTCCTGTTCGGCGAGACCAACCCGCCCGCACACCTGCCGCCGCCCGACCCGGAACGCCTGATCGGCCTGGCGTGGCTGCACGCGCTGCACGCCCGGTCCGCCATCGCCAGGGGCCGCGGCTGGCAGGCGGTGACCATGCTCGACGGCGTCCGCGAACAGCTCGTCTCGCTCGCCTGCCTGCGGCACGGGCTCAGCCCGCACCAGGGCAGGGGCGTCGACGGGCTGCCCGCCGCCGAGCTGGACGTGCTCGCCGGTGTCCGAGCGGCCACGACCGCGACGGACGAGCTGCGCACGACCCACGACGCGGCGGTCCGCACGATCCACGCCGAGGCGGCGCGGCACGACCCCGCACTGGCCGACCGGCTGGCCGGAGCGTTCGAGGACCTGGGGAGCACCAGATGACCGACGTGACCCGCGACGCCATCCGCGCCGCAGAGGCCCTGATCCGCCCGCACGTACGGCACACGCCCGTGCTGGACGTCGACCTGGCGGACTTCGGCCGCCCCGCGCACCCCGTCTCGCTCAAGCTCGAGTGCCTGCAGCACTCCGGCTCGTTCAAGGCACGCGGCGCGTTCACCAGCCTGCTCACCCGCGAGGTGCCCGACGCCGGCGTGGTCGCCGCGTCGGGCGGCAACCACGGTGCGGCGGTCGCCTACGCGGCCGCCCGGCTCGGCATCCCCGCCACGATCTTCGTGCCGAGCGTGACCTCGCCGGCCAAGGCCGACCGCATCCGTGGCTACGGCGCGAAGCTCGTCGTGGGCGGCGACCGGTACGCCGACGCGCTCGCCGCGAGCGAGGAGTTCGTCGCTGGTACCGGCGCCATGACGGTGCACGCCTACGACCAGCCAGAGACGCTGATCGGACAAGGCACGCTCGGGCTGGAGATCACCGAGGACCTGCCCGACGTCGACACGCTGCTCGTCGCGGTGGGCGGCGGCGGGCTCATCGGCGGCATCTCCGCCTGGTTCCGCGGCGACGTGAAGGTCGTCGCGGTCGAGCCCGAGGGCTCGCCGACGCTGCACCGCGCACTCGCCGCCGGCGAGCCGGTCGACGCACCCACCGAGGGCATCGCCGCCGACTCGCTCGCACCCAGGCAGGTGGGCCGCCTCATGTTCCCGCTGGCCCAGCAGTTCGTCGCCGAGTCGGTGCTGGTCACCGACGACGCCATCACTTCAGCACAGGCAGCGCTGTGGGACACGGCCCGCGTCGTGGCCGAGCCGGGCGGCGCGACGGCGCTCGCCGCCGTGCTGTCCGGGAGCTACGTGCCGGGGCCGGGGGAGCGGGTAGCGGTGCTGGTGTGCGGGGCCAACACGACGGCCGTGCGGTTCTGACCCGCGGCCGCTCGGGCGGGTGCCGGGGACGCCGGCTCGCGGCCGAGCGGCCGAGCCGCAGGTTGCAGGTGTCGCGGTCTCGCCGAACCGCAAGTTCGTCCTTGTTCCCTCGCCGCTCCGTTCGCCGAACCGCAAGTTCGTCACCGTTCCGTTCGCCGAACCGCAACGACACGCCGGTACAGATCGACCTTTCGGCGTGTCGTTGCGGTTCGGCGCCTCGATGGCCGATCAGTTTGCGGTTCGGCGGCGTAAGCAGGGGCAGGGAGCGGGGTGGGAAGGGTCAGCCGAAGAGCTGCTCGATCGCGTGCTCCCCGACGCCGACCATGATCGGGTGCGTGTCCGGGTAGGAGAAGCAGATGGTCGTGTACAGCAGCGCCCAGCCCTGCGCGCGGCGCCACATCCCGGCGTCCCAGCCGCGGCCGTCCCGCGCCTGGGCGTCCACGACGCGGCGGAATCGGTCCCGGCCCTCGGCGTCGAAGGTGAGCCACATCGCGCCGAGGTCCGACGCCGGGTCGCCACTGGTCACGTCCCCGAAGTCGATCACGGCGGAGAGGCGGTCGCCGTCGGCCACCAGGTTGGCCGGGTGCGGGTCGCCGTGCAGCCACACCGGGACGCCGTCGTAGCCGGGGGCGTCCGCGGCGTCCGCCCACAGGTCGTTGGCCCGGTCCTGGAACCGCTCGGGGAGCAGCGTGACGCGGTCCTCGAAGGTCGCCGTCCGCTCGGCGACGGGGATCCCGCGGAACCTGTTCCCCGGCGCGTCCTCGGGCGCCGGCCGGTGCAGCGCGACGAACACGCGCGCCAGGTGCTCGGCCCACGGTGTGCGTTCCGCCGCCGGGACGATGGCCGCCGGGACGCCGTCGGCCCACCGCACTATGCCCCAGGGCCACGGGTAGCCGAGCACCGCGCTGGGCGCGCCGGTGCGGACCGGGACCGGGACCTGCACGGGCAGCCGCGGGGCGAGCAGCGGGAGCACCTGGTGCTCGTTGCGCATGAGCTGCGCCCCGAGCTCGCGCCGGGGCAGGCGCAGCGCGAGGTCGTCACCCAGGCGGACCACCACGTTGTCCCAGCCGTTCGCCACCAGCTCCAGCCGCAGGTCGGCGAGGTCCGGGTGCTGCTCCTGAAGGAGCGCGTGGGCGAGGTCGACGGTGACGTCCAGGTCGGCGGCGACCACGGCGGCCTCCTTGCTCAGGTTGTACGTGGGACCGCTCAGGCTACCCGGGCGGCAGACCCGCCGACTTCGGTCCCTTGCACCAGGTCGACCGGGCCGCGTGCCCATACTGGGACCATGGCGACCACCTGGACCGACGAAGACCCCGCCGCCTACGTCGACGCCGTGACGCCGGCCGTCCGGCGGCGCGACGCGCTGACCCTGCGGGACCTCATGGAGCGCGTCACGGGTGCGCCGCCACGTATGTTCGGCACCTCGATCGTCGGGTTCGGCGAGTACCGGTACGAGTACGCCAGCGGCCGCTCGGGGCACGCGCCCGCCGCGGGGTTCGCGCCCCGCAAGGCGGCCACGACGGTCTACCTGGCGGACGGCGTCGGCGCCCACGAGGAGCTGCTGGCCGGGCTCGGCCCGCACACGACCGGCGTCGGCTGCCTCTACCTGAAGGACCTCGAGCAGGTCGATCTCGCGGTGCTCGAGGAGATCGTGCGGCGTTCCTGGACGACCGTCACCGACGGGACGTTCGGGCAACGAGCAGCGCGGTCCTGACCTGCGCGGCACGCCCGAGCGCGGTGCGACCCTGGGAACGTTCCGCGAAGGGTCCGCGTTGACCCCCAGGCCAACGAGAAGGAGACCCGGTGCAGCAACGCCAGATCGAGCAGTCCGAGCAGTCCGCCGAGCAGGATCACGTCGACGCCATGTACGCGAGGCTGGACGGTGAGGTGGCCCGCGTCAGCGCGGACCTCGACGACGCGGTACGCGCGTCGTCGACGGACCCGGAGGAGGCGTTCACCCGCGAGGTGCGTGTTCGGATGCTGGGCCGCCGGGCGCGCACGCTGGGAGCCGCCGAGCACCACCTCTGCTTCGGCCGGATCGACCACGCCGACGGCCGTACCCTGCACATCGGGCGCACCGGCCTGAGCGACGGCGACGACCAGCTCCTCGTCGACTGGCGCGCCGACGCCGCCCGCCCGTTCTACGCCGCCACCGCCGCGCACACCATGGGGCTGCACCGGCGCAGGCACCTGCGCCTGGAGGGCCGCAAGGTCACCCGGGTGAGCGACGAGCTGCTGGACGGCGCGGAGCCCGGCCCCGAGGACCTCGTCGGGGACGGGCCGCTGCTCGAGGCCATCGGCGCCCGGCGCACCGGCCGGATGCGCGACGTCGTCTCAACGCTGCAGGCCGAGCAGGACGCGATCATCCGGTCGGCGCACCGCGGCGTCACCGTCGTGGAGGGCGGTCCGGGCACGGGCAAGACGGTGGTCGCCCTGCACCGCGCCGCCTACGTCCTCGCCGGTTTCGAGGAGGCGCGGGCCGACGGCGTGCTCGTGCTCGGCCCGAACGCACGCTTCCTCGACTACATCGCCGAGGTGCTGCCGTCGCTCGGGGAGAACGACGTGGCGATGAGCACCGCCGACCGCCTCGTCGCCGACGCCCTCGGCCTCGACGTCGAGTCGGCCCCGGCGGTGGGCCACGAGCTGCGCCGTGCCGCGGGCGACGTGCGGCTGGCCGACGAGCTGGCCGAGACGGTCCGCGGCTACCAGGCCCCCTCGGGCACGCTGACCGTGCTGGTCGACGGCGACGCGATCACCATGGACGCGCGCGCCCTGGCCGAGGCACGGGCGACAGCCGGCGGCGCGGGCCTGCCGCACAACCAGGCCCGGGCGCTGTTCAAGGACCTCGTCGTGGACTTCGTGTCGGACGAGGTGCAGGCGAACGCCCGGATCATGCTCGCCAAGCTGGACGAGGACATCGAGGTGCTCACGGGCGGCGTGAACGTCGACAAGGCGGCGGCGAAGGATCTCGAGCGGCTCGGGTTCGGCCCGGACGAGGGCGGCGCCTTCGGGCACGCCGCCGCGGTGGCCGAGCTCGACCCCGGCGCCCTGCGGGCCGAGCTCGCCGACGACCTCGCGCTCGAGCGGGCGGTCGAGGCCGCCTGGCCGCGGCTCGAGGCGGCGGACGTCGTCCTCGACGTGCTCGACCAGCGCCCGGAGCTCACGGTCGACGGCGCCCCCGAGGGCACCTGGACCGCGGCCCACCTTCCGCTGCTGGACGAGGCGGAGCACCTGCTCAACGGCCCGCCCGCCCGCACGTACGGGCACGTGGTGGTGGACGAGGCGCAGGAGCTGACGCCCATGCAGTGGCGTTCGGTGCTGCGCCGCTGCCCCGGCCGGTCCATGACCGTGGTCGGCGACCTCGCCCAGGCCGGTCCGGCCACGGGCGCGACGTCGTGGGCCGACGCGCTGGGCAGCGACCTGGCCAGGCGGGCCGACGTGCGCACCCTGACCGTCTGCTACCGCACCACCGCCGAGGTCCTGTCCGCGGCGGCGCCGCTGCTCGCGCGGATCGCCCCGCACCAGACGCCCGCCGTGGCGGTGCGGAACGGTGACGAGCCGCGCCGGGTGACGGCGGAGGGCGACCTCGTGTCCGCCGTCGCGGCGGAGGCGCGAGCCGAGGTGGAGGCCGACGCGGAGGCGCTCGTCGCCGTCGTCGCGGCGGACGAGGCGGTCGCCGGGGTGGCGACGGCGCTGGACGGCACGGGGGTCCGGGTGGTGCCCGTCTCCCAGGTGCGCGGTCTCGAGTTCGACACGGTGGTCGTGGCCGACCCGGAGGGCATCCGGCACGCCCGCCCGGGCGGCGACCGCGACCTCTACGTCGCGCTCACGCGCCCCACCCGCCGCCTCGTGATCGTGGAATAGCCCCGCAAGGGGCTCACCAGCTCGTCGGGACCGGAAGGCCCTCCTGGTAGCCGGCAGCCGACTGGATGCCCACCACCGCGCGCTCGGAGAACTCGGCGAGCGAGCGCGCGCCCGCGTACGTGCACGAGGACCGCAGGCCGGACGTGATCTCGTCCAGCAGGTCCTCGACGCCCGGCCGGGCCGGGTCGAGGTACATCTTGCCGGTCGAGATGCCCTCCTCGTAGAGCGCCTTGCGGGCGCGCGCGAACGCGGTCCCCGCACCGGAGTTGCGGGCCGCGACCGCGCGCGCCGAGGCCATGCCGAAGGAGTCCTTGTAGAGCCGGCCGGCACCGTCGGACTTCAGGTCGCCGGGCGACTCGTACGTACCGGCGAACCAGGAGCCCACCATCACCTGCGACGCGCCCGCGGCCAGCGCCAGGGCGACGTCGCGGGGGTGGCGGACGCCGCCGTCGGCCCAGACGTGCTTGCCGAGCTCGCGTGCCGCGGCCGCGCACTCCAGCACCGCGGAGAACTGCGGGCGCCCGACGCCGGTCTGCATGCGCGTGGTGCACATCGCGCCCGGGCCCACACCGACCTTCAGGATGTCGGCGCCCGCCGCCACCAGGTCACGCACGCCCTCGGCGGTGACGACGTTGCCCGCCACGACCGGCACCCTCGGGTCGACGGACCGGACCGCCTCCAGGGCGGCGAGCATCTTGGTCTGGTGGCCGTGCGCCGTGTCGACGACCAGCACGTCGACGCCCGCCGCGAGCAGGTCCTTGGCCTTCGCGGCGACGTCGCCGTTGATGCCGACGGCGGCCCCGATCCGCAGGGCGCCGGACGCGTCGAGGGCCGGGGCGTAGATGGACGAGCGCAGCGCGCCCTTGCGGGTCAGGATGCCCGCGAGGCGCCCGTCGCGCACCACCGGCGCCAGGTCGAGGCGTGCGGCGTGCAGCACGTCGAACGCGGCCTCCAGCCCGCCCGGGGTGTCCAGGAGGGCGGCGTCCAGCAGGCTGGGCTCGGCGGACATGACCTCCGAGACCCGGGTGAACCGGTCGACGTCGGTGCAGTCCGACTCGGTCACGACGCCGACGGGCCGGTCGTCCTCGACGACGACGGCCGCGCCGTGCGAACGCTTGCCGAGCAGGTTCAGCACGCTGTGCACCGTGTCGTGCGGGGCGACGACCACCGGCGTCTCGATGACGGGGTCCTTGGCCTTCACATCGGCGACCACGCTCGCCACGATGTCGGCGGGGACGTCCTGCGGGATGATCGCGATCCCGCCGCGCCGGGCGACGGTCTCCGCCATGCGGCGGCCCGCCACCGCGGTCATGTTCGCGACGACGACGGGGATCGTGGTCCCGGTGCCGTCGTCGGACGCCAGGTCGACGTCGAACCGTGACGTGACGTCCGAGCGGGACGGGACGAGGAAGACGTCACCGTACGTGAGGTCGGTGGCAGGGCGCTGCTCGGGGAGGAATCGCACGTTCACCAACAGTAAGGTCTTCCGCCCGCCGTGCCTATGAGTCCGGCCACATCGTTGTGGAGGTATCGGAGACAGGCAGGAGACAGGCGTGGTAGGCAGCGGTCCCGTGGCACAGTGGAGTGGTCGGAGACCCTTAGAGTGGGGCCCCGATTCCCCTGCTGAGGGGCACGACGAAAGGACCAGCATGGGTCTGCTGCGCGACATACGTTCGCCCGAGGACGTCCGGGCGATGACGCCCGGCCAGATGCCGGAGCTCGCGGAGGAGATCCGTCGGTTCCTCGTCGAGAGCGTCTCGCGGACGGGCGGCCACCTCGGCCCGAACCTCGGCGTCGTCGAGCTGACCATCGCCATGCACCGGGTCTTCGACTCGCCGCGTGACGCCATCGTGTTCGACACCGGCCACCAGGCCTACGTGCACAAGCTGCTGACGGGCCGCCAGGACTTCTCGGAGCTGCGCAAGCGCGGCGGCATGTCGGGTTACCCGAGCCGCGCCGAGTCGCCCCACGACATCGTCGAGAACTCCCACGCCTCCACCGCCCTGTCCTGGGCGGACGGCATCGCCAAGGCCAATCAGGTACGTGGCAACGACGACCACGTCGTGGCCGTCATCGGCGACGGCGCCCTGACGGGCGGCATGGCCTGGGAGGCGCTGAACAACATCGCCGAGAGCCGGGACCGCAGGCTCGTGATCGTCGTCAACGACAACGGCCGGTCCTACTCGCCGACCATCGGCGGGCTCGCGAACCACCTCGACACGCTCCGCACCTCCGGCGGCTACGAGGCCGTCCTGAGCTGGGGCACCCGGGCGCTGCACCGCTCCGGCGCGCCTGGACGCTTCGCCTGGCGCTGGCTGCACGGCCTGAAGAAGGGCCTCAAGGACGTCGTCGCGCCGCAGGGCCTGTTCGAGGACCTCGGCATCAAGTACATCGGCCCCGTCGACGGCCACGACACCGAGGCCCTCGAGCGCGCGCTCGGCCGCGCCAAGGCGTACGGCCGCCCCGTGATCGTGCACGCCATCACCGAGAAGGGCCGCGGGTACAAGCCCGCGGAGGAGGACATCGCCGACCGGTTCCACGCCGTCGGCGTCATCCACCCCGAGACCGGGCTGCCCGTCGCGGCCAGCCGGTTCGGCTGGACCAAGATCTTCGCCGACGAGATCGTGAAGATCGGCCGCCGCCGGCCCGACGTCGTCGCCATCACCGCGGCCATGCTGCACCCCGTCGGGCTCGCGCCGTTCCAGGAGCAGTTCCCGGAGCGCACGTTCGACGTCGGCATCGCCGAGCAGCACGCGGTCACCTCGGCCGCCGGGATGGCGTTCGCCGGGCTGCACCCCGTCGTCGCCGTGTACGCGACGTTCCTGAACCGGGCGTTCGACCAGGTGCTCATGGACGTCGCCCTGCACAAGGCGGGCGTCACCTTCGTCCTGGACCGCGCTGGCATCACCGGAGACGACGGCGCCAGCCACAACGGCATGTGGGACATGGCGATGCTGCGCATCGTGCCCGGCCTGCGGCTCGCCGCGCCCCGCGACGAGACGACGCTCCGTGAGGCGCTGCGCGCCGCCGTCGACGTCGACGACGCGCCCACCGTGGTCCGGTACCCCAAGGGCGCGGTCGGCGACGACATCCCGGCCGTCGAGGAGCTCGACGGCGTGGACGTCGTGGGGCGGTTCTCCCCGGTGGGCGGGGGCTCGACGGGCCCGGCGGGCAAGGAGGCCCGGCGGGTGCTCGTGGTCGGTGTCGGCTCGATGGCGGGCTGCGCCATGGACACCGGCGAGGCGCTCGCGGCGCACGGCCTCGCGGTCACTGTCGCGTCCCCGACGTGGGTGCTGCCCGTCCCGGAGAACCTGGTCAAGCTGTGCGGCGAGCACGACCTCGTGGTCACGCTCGAGGACGGCGTCGTCGACGGCGGCGTCGGCGACATGCTCGCGCAGCGCGCGGGCGAGCAGGGCATCGGGACACCGCAGGTGCACGTGGGCCTGCCGGTGGCGTTCCTCGACCACGCGAGCCGTGACCACATCGTCAGGGCACAGCGCATGACCGCGGCCGACGCCACGCGCGACGCGCTCGCGGCGCTCGCGCTGGTGTGAGGGGCGAGCTGCGCGGGGTACGTGTGAGACTTCCCTGGTGAACGGCACATCCTCGGTGAACGGCACGTCCTCGGTGAAGGGCACATCCTCGGTGGACGGCGGAAGAACAGTGACCAGGCGGACCGTCGGCGTCGAAGAGGAGCTGATGCTCGTCGGGCACGACGGGGCTCCGATCGCGCGGGCGCAGGACGTGCTCGGCAGCGCGGAGCCGGCCGACGGGCCGCTCGAGCACGAGTTCATGGAAGAGCAGATCGAGACGGCCACGCCGCCGCGCACGACGCTGGAGGACATCGCCGCCGCGATCCGGGAGGGCCGGGCCGGCGCCCAGACGGCTGCCGAGCGCCACGACGCACGTATCGCGGCGCTCGGCACCTCGCCGCTCGCGTTCGCAGGCACGACGGTCGGCAAGCTCCGGTACCTGACGGCGCGCGCCGCGTTCGGGCTGACCGCCCGGGAGCAGCTCACGAGCGGCTGCCACGTGCACGTCGGGGTGGCCAGCGATGTCGAGGGCGTCGCGGTGCTCGACCGCATCGGGCCCTGGCTGGCCCCGCTGCTGGCGCTGTCCGCCAACTCGCCGTACTGGATGGGTGACGACTCCGGGTACGCGAGCTTCCGTTCGCAGGTCTGGTCCCGCTGGCCCACGGCCGGCCCGACGCGGGTGTTCGGCACGCCGGAGGCGTACCACTCGGCCGTGGAGGGCCTGGTCGCGACGGGCACGATCCTGGACCAGGGAATGGTGTACTTCGACGCCCGGCTGTCGGCGCGCTACCCGACCGTGGAGATCCGGGTGGCGGACGTGTGCCTGTCAGCGGACACGGCGACGCTGCTGGCGGCGCTGGCCCGCGGGCTCGTCGAGACGGCGGCACGTGCGGCGGACTCGCCCCCGCCCGACGTCCCGGTCGAGATCCTGCGGACCGCGCTCTGGCGGGCGGGGCGGTCGGGCCTGTCCGGCGACCTCGTGGATCCCCGGACCTGGCGGCCGGCCCCCGCGCACGACGTCGTCGGCGCGCTGGTGGACCACGTCCGCGACGCGCTGGCGGACATGGGCGACCTCGACACCGTGACCGAGCTGCTCGGCGCCCTCTGGTCCGGCGGAGATGGCGCGTCGCGCCAGCGGGCCTGGGCCGCGCAGGCCGACGGCGACCTCGGCGTGGTCGCCCGCCGCGCCGCGGACGCGACGCTGGAATGACGGGGCCCGGCCCGGTGGTCGAGCCTGTCGAGGCCCGTGCTCACCAGTAGTTCCCGGCCACGTCCCGCACCGGCTTGCGCGGCTCGTTGACCAGGACGGCGACGTCGCAGCCGAAGAGCTGGGCGATCACGCCGACCTGGTCAAGGGTCCAGGCAGTCCTGCCGCGGAACCGGTCGGAGACCGCAGCGCGGGACAGCCCGACCTCGGCGGCGATCTGCATCTGGCTGAGGCCACGCCGGGCTGCCTCGAACCGGATCGCCGCCGCGCACACGAGGGCCAGCCCGTCGTGGTACAGGTTCGGGGCGGGCCGCGGCCGGACCGCGGGAGCGCCCTCGTCGTTCGCGGGAGCGACCTCGTCGTCGATGTCCGGGTCGAGGGTGCCGTCGAAGAGCGGGTGCTTCTCCAGCGGGTCGTAGTTGGTGCGTGCCATGGGACCAGCCTGCCGCCTGCGCGGGCCTGACGCCGGGGGCCGTCCACAGGGCTGGAGGTGAGGCGCCCTCGCTCGTCGCCGGGCAGTCGCCGGGCAACGTACACCCCTGTGGCAGGTGCCGGGCACGCTGAACTGTGTTCACCTCGGCCACGGAAAGTTCGGCGCTGCCGAATAGTTCAGCTGCGGCGAACTTGGCGGGGCTGAGCCGAACAGAATTCAGCGGACCTGGCACCCACCCCAGAGGTGTACCTTGCCTCTCGGCTCGGCTCGGCTCGGCTCGGCTACGTCCCGCCCAGCCAGGCGCGCCTGGACGAAATCAGGTTGCTCCTCTCGGAGAGAGCCTGGAACCGTCTGCGCATGGACCTCGCCAGCGCCTTCCCGCCCTTCGGCCTCCGCGTCACCTGCGCCGACGTCGAGCTGCGCCTGCCCGACGACGGCGAGCTGTTCCGCCTGGCCGAGGTTGCGGTGGCCGGTGTCCACCTGCCCGAGCGGAGCCCGTTCGTCTTTCCGTGGAACGTCGGCGAGCCGGACGAGGTGCGCCGGAATCTCCTGCAGTACCACTGGTCGTCGCGCGGCAGGCTCTCGCCGGACGCCTGGGCGCTGGAGCTCGCGGTGTTCCGCGACGGCGAGCCGATCGGTGTCCAGAGCGTGAACGCCACGGACTTCGGCGTGACCCGGTCCGCCGGGACCGGCTCGTGGCTCGGCCTCGTGCACCACGGCCAGGGCCTCGGCAAGCGGATGCGGCTGATGGTGCTGCACCTGCTGTTCCACGGGTTCGACGCCGTCGAGGCGCGGACCGAGGCCTTCGACGACAACCTGGAGTCCAACGGGGTGACCCGGTCGCTCGGCTACGCGCCGAACGGCGTGGGCGTTGTGGACAGGAAGGGCGAGGCCGTCACGGAGAACCGCTACCGGATGACCCGCGAGATGTGGGACGCGCGCCCGGACGTGCACCGGCCGGACGTGACGCTGGAGGGCGTCGCGCCGGTGCGGGCGATGCTGAAGCTGGACCCGGAGCAGTAGCCCGTCGGCCGCGACCCGCCCGTTGGCCGCGACTCGCTCGTTGGCCGCAACTCCCTCGTGAGCCGTGGCTCAGCCGTAGATCGTCTCCGTGTACTGAGGGCCGTAGTGGGCCTCGACCTCGGCGAGGGTCTGCTCCGGACGCTCCAGGGTGTGCGCGATGACGGCGCGGCGGGGCACCGTCTCCAGGTCCCAGGCTTCGGGGTCCCATGTCCTGGAGCGCAGGAACGCCTTGGAGCAGTGGTGGAAGACCTCGTCGATGTCGACCTCGAGCGCGAGCACCGGGAGGTTGCGGCGCACCTGGAGACCTGCGAGGTACGGCGCGTCGCGCACGATGCGGGCCGAGCCGTTGATCCGTAGCGTGTCGCCCCGGCCCGGGATCACGAAGATGAGGCCGACGTGCGGGTTGGCCAGCACGTTGAGGAACCCGTCGGTGCGCCGGTTGCCCGGACGCTCCGGGATGGCGATCGTGCGCTCGTCCAGGATGCGCACCAGCGACCCCGCCGGGTCGCCCTTGGGGGAGACGTCGAGGTTGCCGTCGGCGTCCGACGTCGCGACCAGGCACAGGGGCGAGGCCTCCAGCCACTGCCGGTCCAGGTCGTGCAGGGAGCCGCGCACCTTGCCGGCGGCGGGGCCGAGGGGCGGCGGGATGATCTCGCGGAGCTCCTCGACGGTGGTGACGGTGGTCCCACCGAACCTGCTGGTGGGGCTGCTCGGCTCGTTGGTCATGCCCCCAAGATAGACCCGGAGCAAAACGGGCATGTCAGACCATCCGGGTACGCTCGCAGCGCCATGACCGAGCAGACGACCCTTCCCAGCCCACCAGCGGCCCCGGCCGGACCGCCCCGATCGTGGAAGACGCGAGCGGCCCGCCGCATCGTGGAGCAGGCGCACGGCCTGCTCGACGACGCCCGGCTGCTCACCACCGCCGACGTCGGCCTGCGCGAGCGCGTCCGCGACGCCTACACGGCGACCCGTGAAATACGCGTCCACGCCGTGCTGCGCACGGTCGGTGTCACGGCCCTGGAGGACCGGCGCAAGAAGCTCCGGGTCGCGGTCCTGGAGAAGGCCGGCTTCACGCACGTCACCCAGGTGCTCGTCGCGGGGACCGACCGGCTCGTCGAGGCGGGCATCGGCGTCGGAACCGCGAAGCTCGCCACAGCTGCTGCGCGAGAGCTGGCCTCCGATGTCGACGCCGACCTGCGGTTCCGCATCGACGTCGACCCCGACGACCCGTACGCGACGGTCCTCGTCCAGACCCTGTACGCGTTCGGGCTGGCGACCGACGCCCGCCACCGGCACCTGGACGAGGCGCGCCGCGTGGCCGCCGTCGTGCCGGGACAGCTCGAGCCGGCGGGACTCGCGACGAGCCTCTGGCGGCGCCTCGTGGCGTCCGCCGACCGCAAGGCCGCGGCCTTCGCGGCCGTCTCCACGCTCGCGGACCAGGTGGCGCTCGCGCGACTGACGGACGACGCGCGGGCGGTGCGCGCCGCCGTCGGGCAGCCGCCGGACGGGACGGAGGTGTGGGCGGACTTCGAGGCCTGGTCGGCCGAGTACTACGGGCTGCTGTCGCAGGTCGTGGACCTCGGGGACGACCACGAGGCGGCCGAGGGCGGCCTGCCCGCCGACGTCGTGCGACGGGTCGAGGCGCAACCGCTGGACCGCACGCTGCTGCGTGCCAACCTGCGTGGCTACCAGCAGTTCGGCGCCAAGTACGCGCTGGTGCAGCGCCGCACGATCCTCGGTGACGAGATGGGCCTCGGCAAGACCATGCAGTCGATCGCCGTGGCCGCGCACCTCGTGGCCACCGGCGGTACGCACGTGCTGGTGGTCTGCCCGGCGAGCGTCGTCACCAACTGGAAGCGCGAGGTGGAGCAGCACTCCGACCTGACGGCGGTGGTGATGCACGGCAACGACCGGGAGCGGACCGCCGCCGGCTGGTTGGAGCGCGGCGGCGTCGGGATCACGACGTTCGAGGTGCTCGGCAGGCTCGACCTCCCGTACGACCTGCGGCCTGCGCTCCTGGTCGTCGACGAGGCGCACTACGTGAAGAACCCGGAGACCATCCGCGGCCGCGAGGTGCGGCGCTGGGCCGACCGCTCCGACCGCGTGCTGTTCCTGTCCGGCACCCCGATGGAGAACAAGGTCGCCGAGTTCAAGAACATGGTCGGCTACCTGCAGCCCGAGGTCGCTGGACAGCTCGACCCCAACGCCGACCTGTCCGGCGCCAGGGCCTTCCGCCGCATCGTCGCGCCCGCCTACCTGCGCCGCAACCAGGAGGACGTGCTCACCGAGCTGCCCGAGATGGTCCAGGTCGAGGAGTGGGAACAGTTCGGCCCGGTCGACGGCGCCGCCTACCGCGACGCCGTGCTCGCCGGCAGCTTCATGGCGATGCGGCGGGCCGCGTTCGCGGTGTCCGACGCCGACGAGTCCGCGAAGCTCGTCCGCCTGCGCGAGCTCGTCACCGAGGCGGTCGACGGCGGCCGCCGGGTCATCGTCTTCTCCTACTTCCTGTCGGTCCTGGAACAGGTCATGGACCTGCTCGGCGACCTGGCCGTCGGGCCGCTGACCGGATCGGTGCCCGTCCCGGACCGGCAGGCCATGGTGGACGCGCTCTCCGCACCCGGCGGACCGTCGGTGCTGGTCAGCCAGATCACCGCCGGGGGAGTAGGGCTGAACGTACAGGCGGCGAGCGTGGTCATCTTCTGCGAGCCGCAGGTCAAGCCGACGATCGAGGCGCAGGCCGTCGCCCGCGCCCACCGGATGGGCCAGACCCGCACCGTGCAGGTCCACCGGCTCCTGGTCGAGCAGTCCGTCGACCAGCGGATGATGGAGATCCTCGGTTCCAAGTCCGCGCTGTTCGAGGAGTTCGCCCGCCAGTCCGAGATCACCGACGCCTCGCCGTCGGCGGTGGACGTCGCGGCGCCGTCCGAGGCCTCGCTGTCGCGGACCATCCTGGCCGAGGAGCAGGAGCGCCTGAGCCGCACACCATGAGCGGGCCTCAGCCACCCGTCTTGGTGTGATATCCCGTCCGAACGGGATTGGGGTTCACTGACGTCGTGTCCATGCTGACGTCACCACCAGACGCGACGGTCACGTCCTTCCTGTCGCCCGGAAGGCTGCTCGCGCCGGCCCGGCGCACGGTGCCGTTCGTGGGGCGGACCGCCGAGCTCGCGGCCCTCCTCGACTGGTGCACGGGCCCGGAAGAGACAGCGGTCCAGCTCGTCACCGGCCCGCGCGGCGTCGGAAAGACCCGCCTCGCCCGCGAGGCGGCACACCGGATGGCGCACGCCGGCTGGACCTGCCTCGACGTGCCGGACGGCGCCGAACCCGCTGCCCTGCCCGCCGTCCCCGACGGCGCCCCCGCGCTCCTGGTGCTCGACGACGCCGAGACGCGCGGGCCGGCGCTCGCGGAGCTTCTGCGCACGGCCGCGGGGGGCCGCAACGGCGCGCTGCGGATCCTGCTGGTCGCGCGTGGCGTCGGCCCGTGGTTCAACCGGCTGGCCGCGACGGGCCTGGCGGTCCGGGCGCTGCTCGAGCCGGCACGCGCCGGTGACGACCTGGACGCCCGCGTGCTCCCCGGGCAGGTGGACGCCCGGCTCGTCACGGCGTTCGTCGAGCCGTACGCGCGGGCCCTCGGGGTCCCAGTGCCCCGGGTGGCCGTCGGGTCGGTGCCCGGTGGTGCCCGCATGCTCGACCTGCACGCGGCCGCGCTCTGCGCCGTCATGCGGACGCAGGTGCGCGGGTCACGGGGCGCGCTCCCGGTCGACGTGTCCGACGCCCTCGACGAGCTGCTCGAGCACGAGCGCTGGACCTGGTTCCGCTCGGCCGAGGACGCGGGCCTGCTGGGCGAGGCAGGGTTCCTGCCCGAGGCCATCGACTCCCTCGTCGCCGCGGCGACGCTCACGGGCGTGCGCACCGCTGACGCCGCGGAGAACCTCGTGCGGCGCGTGGCGGACGTCGTGCCGGGGGTGCGGCCGGGCGCGGAGGCCGAGATCGCGCGGTGGCTCGTGCGGCTGGACCCGCAGCGGGCGCTGCCCCGCCGGCTGGTCGACCCGCACCTGCTGGCCGAGCTCACCGACACGCCGGGGCTGCTCGGGGCGTGCCTGACGGGAGCGGCGGCGCCGTCGGTCAGGCGGGCCGTCCTGCGCGCCGCCGACCTGGCCGTGGAGCGGCTCGACAGGCGGTCCGCGGGCCTGAGCGACGCGCTCGACCAGCTCGGGGCGACCGTCGCCGCGCTGCCGGAGGACGGTCACCTGCTGCGCACCGTCTCCGGAGTGCTCCCGCACCCGTCGCTCGCGCTGGGCGAGCTGCGTGCCGAGCTCACGCTGCGTACGCTCGCCGCCACCCCCGACGGCGACCGGGCGCGCCGCGCCGAGGCCCTGCGGGACGTCGGGGTGGCGCTCGGCGAGGTGGGCCGGTCCGCCGACGCCGAGCGGTACGAGCGGCAGGCCGTCGCCCTGTTCCGTGGCCTCGTGGAGCAGGACCCGCACCGGTTCCGGCCGCGCCTGGCCGCCGTGCTCGCGAACCTCGGCGCGACCCTGTCCGACCAGGGGCGGCCGCAGGACGCGCTGCGGTGCGAGGAGGAGGCGGTCGGCCTGCTCCGGCACGTCGACGCCGACCACCCCGGCGTGGTCACGCTCGACCTGACGACGGCGGTGTCCAACCTCGCCGTCACGTTGGCGGAGCTGGGGCAGCCCCTGTCCGCGCTCGCGCCGAGCCGCGAGGCGGTGCAGCTCTGGCGCGGGCTCGCCGGCCGCAACCCCGACCGGTTCACGCGCGCGCTGGCCCTGTCCCTGATGAACGTGGCCCGTCGGCTGCTGGAGCTCGACAGGGGTGCGGAGGCGCTGCCGGCCGCCGAGGAGTCCCTGGAGATCCGCCGGCGCCTCGCCCACGCCGATCCCGACGAGCACCTGTCGGGCCTCGGCGACTCGCTCGAGGTCATGGGCAGCGTGCTCATGAACCAGGGCCGGGGCGTGGAGTCGCTGCGGTACCTCGAGGAGGCGGTGGCGATCCGGCGCCGGACCGCCGAGGAGAACCCGGGACGCTACCTCGCGGATCTCGCGCACTCGCTCCGGGCGCTGGGCACGCAGCTGTCGGGCCTCGGCAGGCGGGCCGAGGGCCTTGAGCTGCAGCAGGAGGCGGTAGGGGTGCAGCGGCGGCTCGCGGCCGACAACCCCGGCCGGTACGTGCCGGAGCTCGCGGAGGCGCTGTCCGCCCTCGGCGTCACCTACTCGAGGCTGGACCGTCCGCAGGACGCGCTCAACGCGGAGCGCGAGGCGACAAGGACGTGGCGTGTGCTGGTCGGCACCGACCCGCACCGCTACCGTCCCAGGCTGGCGCGGTCGCTGACCAACCTGAGCTCGATCTTCGCCGTCCTCAAGCTTGGTGACGAGGCGCTGGCACCCGCGAGCGAGGCGGTGGCGCTCCTGCGGGACCTCGTCGCGGAGAACACGCCGAGGTACCGGCCGAGCCTCGCGGCGGCGCTGCGCGTGCTGGCGCTCGCGCTGCACGACCAGGAGCGGTTCGCCGAGGCGCGGGAGGCCCGGAGCGAGGCCGAGGAGCTGGGCGAGTCGCTGCCGATCGGGGACATGTAGTTATATGTCCGAATTTGGCTAGACTTTGCTAAAATCTTGCCCAGTGCCGGCGCCGTGCGGGGCCGGGAGGTGCGCGGCGACGCCTGGGGTTGGTCGGCATGCAGCGTTGGGCACGAGGCGGACGTGGTGCCCGCCCCGACAACCACGCCACGAGGGAGAACGAGCGCTGGTCGCGGGGTGGTCTCGTCGTGGTGGCCCTCGGCGTCGCCTCGAACCTGGTGCTGACCTTCGTGCCGGACGTCGTACCCGAACGGGCCGCGCAGGTCGTCGTCTACTGCATGACGGCGGTCGTGATCGTCGTCGCACCGCTGTGGATCTACCGTGAGCTGATCGAGTCGTCGCGGCGTCTGCAGGAGGAGCGACACCGGATGCGTGGCATCGAAGCGGTAGGTGGCGACCACAGCCGGGAGGCGGACGTCCTGGCGATGTGGGGTTCCGCCACAAAGCGGGTGGTGTGCTTCGGTGTCGGGCTGACCGGGGTCACGGCGGACCTGGACCAGATCATGGAAGCGGTAGCGCGTGGTGTGCGGGTCGATTTCGTCATGGTGGACCCGCAGTGGTTGCGCGCGCAGCGCCGGCTACGTGAGCTGATGAACGAGTTCTACGACGAGTACGCGTTCGTCGCACGTGTGGAGCGGGCGCACGCGACCCTCCTGTCGCTGGTCGACCGGAGCGAGGGCGACGGGTCGGCGGGAACGGTGCACGTGCACACCTACCGCGCCTGGGTCCAGCACAGCGCCACGATCGTCGACCCCTGGTCCGATCAGCCGAGGGGCTACATGGAGTTCCACGTCTTCCGCCGGCGGCCTGCTTGGATCCGGCTCGTCGCGTCGGGGTTCAACGGTTCTGGGGGCAACCAGCCCTATGTCTCCCACGTCCTGCGCGAGATGGACCGGCTGCTCGGATATCAGCTCGAGACCGCCTGAGATCACCGGATCTGTGGCACCATCCGACGTGTGCCCCTGGAGAAGATCGCCCTGATCAGTGACGTCCACGGCAACCTCACCGCACTGGAGGCAGTGCTCGCCGACGTCGAGTCCCGCGGGATCGAGCGGATCATCAACCTCGGTGACGTCGTCGGCAAGGGCCCGCGTGGCCGTGAGGTCGTGGACCGCTGCGAGAAGGCATGCGAGGTCACCGTCCGGGGCAACTGGGACGACTTCCTGCCGGTGTGGGACGACGACTCGCAACCGGAGATGGTCTGGTGGCGCGACGAGCTGCGCCAGGACCAGCGCGACTGGCTGAGGGCACTGCCGCTGAGCCACGACCTGCTGGTCAGCGGGCGGCACATCAGGCTGTTCCACGCGTCGGCGACCAGCCCGCACGTGCGCGTGCGTGCCAAGCACACGGCGGAGGAGTTCGCGGGGATGTTCGCCAACACGGCGATGACCGGGGACGGCCCGGCGCCGTCCATGGTCGGTTACGGCGACATCCACGGCGCCTTCGTCGAGGTGGAGCGAGGGCGCACCCTGTTCAATGTCGGGAGCGTCGGCAACCCGCTGGACGAGCCGGTTCCGAGCTACGCGATCCTGGAGGGGGTCGTCGACGAGCCGAACCAGGCGCCGTTCGGGCTACAGCTCGTCCGGGTGCCGTACGACATCGAGGCCGAGATCGCCGCCGCCGCACGCCTCGGCATGCCGGCCCTCGCGCCGTACGCTTCCGAGCTCCGCACTGCCGTCTACCGGGGAAGCCGGGCGCAGCCCCGGTCGTGACGTCGGTCGGCCGTGTCACGCGTCCGCTGCGTCCCGTCGCTCAGAAGGGGCGCGTCACCACGATGTCCGACCACTGCTTCTGCGATCGTGCCGGGTCGAGCGACGTATGCTCGGCCATCGTGAATGTCGGGCCGAACCGGCTCGCGGCGACCCGCTCGACCAGGTTCCTGAACGTCTCCCTGGTGTAGTTGTTCCGCCAGCGCACCTGGCTCAGGGGCTGACCAGGTCCGGGGCCCGGATCGTCGTCGTCGTGCTTGGACCGCAGCGCCTGGGAGTGGAGCGGCTCGACGGTGGTCGAGATGATCGCCGCGCCGCCGGGTGCCACGTGCGACAGCAGCGCGTCGGTGATGTCCCGGTCGAGCGGGGCAGGGAAGAGATGGACGAAGGCGGTCGCCAGCACCAGGTCGAACAGGCGCTCGTGCTCCTCGACGGGGACCCAGGTGCAGAAGTCCTGGCGGACGAACCTGGGCCTGTTGGTGAGCCCGCTGTTCCTGGCGGCGGCGCGGGCGGCACTGATCATCAGCGGGCTGGAGTCGATGCCCGTGACCGAGTAACCCTGGTTGGCGAGGTAGAGAGAGTTGGTCCCGACGGCGCACCCGACGTCGACGGCGCGTGCGCCGGGCGCGAAGCCGAGCGCGGAGATGATCGGCTTGAGCCACTGGTCGTTGCCTGCGTACCGCTCCTCGGCGCGCTCCTGGTAGTGGGAGACGCTGATCTCGTAGACCACCTCGTTCTTCGCCGAGACGTGGGCCTCGTGCGTGGTGAGCACAATCGGTTCGGCGGGCACAGGGGCTCCTGGACGTTCGTCGCAAAAATGGGCACGCGCATGACGGATGGCGCCGACAATTCAGAGGCGTCCGGGAATCGCCATCTGGATCGGGCACGATCCGTTCCGAGGGGGGATGGTGGGATCCTGCCACGTCAGGTCCGAGAATTGCTAGCCCGGAGGCGCGACCTTATTGGTGCGATCTCTCGGATCTCGGCAGATCCCAGTATTTGCAACGTCCAGCGCCTGTTGACGGCCACAAAGTGACCACAGAATTTTCATCGGACGGGCCGGTATGAGCGCCTTCTAACCCTGGTTAGCCGGCGGGTGAAAATCTGTTACCCGCGACGATTGTGAATCTGTCGCGACCCGCTTTGCCGCCAGCGCTGGAATGGCGCGGATCTGATCGCTGGAAAATGTAGATTGCCGGATTTGTCCAAACCATTGTGTGGTGCTGGTTTCCCTCTGCGCGAGACCGTACGGAGAAAAGAATCATTGCCGGATTTCGCAACTCGCACCGATTCGACTGGACTCCGGCCACCTGGGCGCGCAAGACTAGCGATGTGAACGAGATCACATTGGAAGCAGAAGTCAACCGACCGCACCAGGATCTGACGACGCTCGAGGCCGCGCGTCTGCTGGGAGTGTCGAAGCTGCACGTCATCGACCTTCTCGAGGCAGGTGAGATCAACTACCACATGGTCGGCAGCGACCTGATGTTCAACGCAGCGGAGATTGCGTCCTACAAGTCGGACCGCGAGCACCGCGACTCGGAGTCCCTCGTATCCGCATGACCCCCGCGCGGCGGTCGGCGCCCTGGCGCTTCCGCTGACGCAGCGCGTGCGTCCCGCACACCGGCGACGCCGCGCACCCCGACGCCTGAGCGCACGTTCCTCACCTTCAGAACGTGCGCTCTTGTCGTGCTGGCTCTCGTCGTTCCGGCTCGGGTCGTACCGAGCCCGGTGTGACGCCCAGGCGTCACACCCAGCTCAGCGGCTCCAGGTCGTCCGAGCCCTCGGCCAGCAGGCCGGCGACGGTCTCGGCGGACACCGGACGCCCGCCCCACGCGTCGACGCCGACGTTGATCTGCCTGCCGCGCCGGCGCCAGGTGCCGTGCACGTGGCCGTGCACCACCCAGGCGCCGTGGTCCACCGGCCGGTACTCGACGAACCGGTCCTCGCCGTGCGAGTCGCCCTCGTACGGGAAGTGCGACAGCACGACGTCGTGCCCGCCCACGACGACCAGCTCGGGCCGGTCGTGGATCTCGGCGAAGCCCGCGTCCAGGTACCGCTGCCTCTCCTTGGCCCGACGCCGTTCGCGTGCCTCCGGGTCGCCCTTGCGCAGGGCGCGGTCACCCTCCCAGCAGCGGTCGTGGTTCCCGGGCACCAGGAGCTTGCGCCCCGCCAGCCGGCCGATGTGGGCGAGCGACTCGTCGAGCGCACCGAGGGCGACGTCGCCGAGCACCCACACGGTGTCGTCGTCGGTGACCGTTTCGTTCCAGAGCTGGACGAGCCGGGAGTTCATCGCGCCGACGCCGGGAAACGGGCGGTCGCAGAACCGGATGATGTTCAGGTGTCCGAAGTGCTGGTCGGACGTGAAGTACGTGGTCATGTCGGAACGTATTCAACAGCCTCCCGTGCCGCCGAGGAAGGGAATTCGGCGGCACGGGGCTTTCTCCTGCTCAGCGTTTGCTGCTCCACGTGCAGAACCCGCCGTCGACGGTGAAGCTCTCCCTGCCGAGGTTCCCGTCCTCCCAGTCGTAGATGACGCCGTCGTGCCGAGTGGCCGTGATGTAGTCGCCCGCCGGGATGGTCACGGTCTCGCTCGGGACCGTGAGCGAGTAGCCGACGCACTCCGGCCGGTCGCCCTTCGCGTAGTACGTGCAGTCGTCGCACGCGTCGAGGGTGATGACGCCGGTGGCCGGCCCGGTGTAGACCATCTCGACCTTGTTCGGGCTGTAGTTGTGGACCGTCAGGGTGACGGTTCCCTCGGGCTCCTTGAGCGGCGGCAGCTTCACACCCGCCTTCGGGTCCCGCAGCGCGATGCCCGTGGCGATCTGGAGACGTCCGGCGTACCCCGCCTCCTTCGCCCTGGGATACGCGTCGAGGACGGCGTCCAGGTTGGCTTGCGCGTCGAGGAGGTCCTCGGCCTTGAACTGTCGCACCGCGCACTTGAGCAGCCCGGCCGGCACCTCGGCCCTGGCCTTGTCGGCAAGCTCGCTGATCTTGCCGGAGTCGAAGCCGGCCAGGAAGCTCGTCGAGTCCGTCACCGTGGCGGTCCCGGTGCAGCCCTTCTTGCTCGCCAGCCGCTCGATCAGGCCGTCTCGCCACGCGGCCAGGTCGTCGGGCAGGGCCGCTGCCGGATCGCTGGACGCATGGTCGGTCATCAGCTCGGCCAGCGGCCGCTCCGCGGCGGAGAGCTCACCTTCCTCGACGAACTCCATGCCGCAGTCGTGCAGCGCGCCGGACAGCTCACCCTGTGCGACCGCCCGGAGCGGGCCGGGCGTGTCCGGCAGGGCGAAGTGCCGCACCGCGGTGAGCGCGTTGCACTCCCGCTCGCCCTTCGCCTGCGCGTACAGGTCGTCGATCAGCCCGGGGACCCGATCGGCGGCCCGCGTGCCCGGGTGTTCCTCTGCCGTCTCCACGTACGTCGTGTACGCGGCGTCGTAGGTCTTCCGGAACGCGCCGAAGGCCGTGCCCGCGGAGTCCAGGCTCTCCTCCGCCTGGGCCAGGTCGTACGCGAGGTGCTGCTCCAGCACCTCGTGCTGCGTCACCACGTACGCGGTGCCGAGGAGGGGCACGACCGCGAGCGTCGCCCACGCGATACGGCCGGCAGCACGGGGCGTCCAGACGGTGCGCCGCGGCGTCTCGCGGCGCGCCCGGCGCCGGGCGAGGAGTGCGGCGTCCAGCGCGAACAGGCCGAGCGCGCCGAGGTAGCCGAGGGCCCACCATACGGCGATCGGCTCGCGTCCGATCGGCAGCGCGACCCAGGCCAGGCCTCCGGTCGCGGCCAGCGCCACGACCAGGCGGAGCCATGCGCGCAGGTGCAGGTAGCCGAGACCGAGCCCGCTCAGGTTGAGCAGGGCGGCGGTCAGGGGACGGGCCGACGGGCGAGGGGCGCCGTCGGCGTCCTGGGGTGTCGCGGGCGGCTCCGGAGCCTCGCCCGTGGCGTCGGTGGGCGCTGCGGCAGGCTCCTCGGGGAGGATCGCCGTCGGCGCGGGTTCAGTGCTCATGAGCCGCGATGCTAGGTGCCTCGTCTGTCCCGAATTGGCGAAAAGGGGCGGTGGGGCCGGGTGAACTGCCCCGACGAGTCCGAACCGTGATGATCGGCGGTCAGGTCCGCTGCGATGGGCGATGATCGGCGGGTGGACCTCGCCGTCGATCTGAGCCAGCGCACCGGTCGCACCGATGCGATCTACCGGGCGCTGCACGCGGCGCTGACCACCGGCCGGATTCCCGCGGAGCAGCGGCTGCCCTCGACCCGCGACCTGGCCAGGGACCTCGGCGTCTCGCGCGCGAGCGTCGCGGAGGCCTACGAGCGGCTCGTGGCGGAGGGGTTCCTGGAGACGCGGCCTGGGTCGGGCACGTTCGCGACCGCCGCGGCGGGCGACAACCCACGTGCGCGGCACCGCGCGGCAGGTGCCCTGCGCCCCCGGGCGGGCTGGCGCTGGGCCCCGCACGCCACGAGCGGCTCCGCTGCGGTCCCCGCGCACGACTTCCGGGTCGGCATCCCCGACGCGAGCCTCTTCCCGTTCGACACCTGGCGTCGCCTCCTCGCGGCCGAGTCACGGTCCGGTGGACCGGTCGCGGGCGCCTACTCCGCCCCGGCCGGCCTGCCCCGGTTCCGGGAGGCGGTCGCCCGGTACGTGGCCGGCTCGCGGGGAGTCCACGCGGAGCCCGACGACATCATCGCGACGACCGGCGCCCAGCAGGCCCTCGACCTCGTGGCGCGCGTGCTGCTCGAACCGGGGGACGTCGTCGCCATGGAGGACCCCGGCTACCCCGAGGCGCGTGAGCTCTTCGCGCTGCACGGCGCCCGGGTGGTGCCGGTGCCGGTCGACCCCGAGGGGCTGGTCGTCGACGACATCCCGCCGCAGGCCCGCCTGGTCTACACCACCCCCTCGCACCAGTTCCCCCTCGGGATGCCGCTGTCGCTGGCCCGGCGGCGGGCCCTGCTGGCGCACGCGGCGCGCCACGGGACGGCAGTGATCGAGGACGACTACGACAGCGAGTTCCGCCGCGCCCGCCGTCCGCTGGAGTCGTTGCAGGCCCTCGACCGCGACGGGCGCGTCGTCTACGTCGGCACCTTCTCGAAGTCGCTGCTGCCGGGCCTGCGCGTCGGCTACCTGGTGGCGCCGCCGTCGCTGCGGGATGCGCTGCTCGCGGCCCGGCAGCTCACCGACGGCCACGGCGCCGTGCACGTGCAGGCGGCGCTCGCGCGCTTCATCGACGACGGGCTGCTCGCCCGGCACGTCCGGAAGGCCTCCGCGCGCTACACCGAGCGGCACGAGATCCTGCTGGACGCGCTGGCGGGCCTGCCCGTCGAGCCGGTGCCGTCGGCGGCGGGCCTGCACGTCGCCGCCCACCTGTCCGCCGACGCTCCGCTGGGCTCCCAGGAGCTCGTGGCCCGTGCCCGACGCCGGTCGGTCGCCCTGGACTCCCTCGCCGCCTACGCGGTCGGTCCCCACCGCGACGGGGTGGTGCTCGGGATCGGCGGCGCGGTCACGGGCACTATCCGGCCAGGTATTCGGGTTCTGGAGCAGCTGCTGGCGTGACGGCCGCCGCGGCGCGCGCCCGCCGCCGGCGCCACGTCGCCCAGGCCAGCCCACCCAGTGCGGCGAGCACCGGGCCGGTCATGTGCGGTCCCGTCATCACGAGGAGCCCGAGTGCGGCCACCAGCGACACCGCCGCGCACCACCAGGCCGCTCCTCGGCGCGGCAGGAGCCGCAGCGCCGCGGCGGTGCCCACGACGTAGAGCAGGGAGAACGTGGCGGTCGCCATGAGGAGGATCGCGTCCGTGGACTGCTGCAGGACGGCGAGCAGCGCCGTCGTGCCGAGGGCGACCGCCGTGATGAGCGCGAGGGAGCGGCGGGGCGTGCGGCCCGGCGCGGACGCGAGCCATGCGGGCAGCGCGCCGTCGCGGGCCAGCGCCGCGCCCATCCGGCTGCCGCCGGCGAAGTAGACGTTGATGGCCCCGACGGTCAGCAGCACGGCCAGCACGGTGGTGACGGGCCGGGCGCCCTCGCCGAACCCGAGCACCAGGAGGTCCGAGAGCGGTGCGGGACCGGGGGTCGGCCCGAGCACCGCCACGGTCGCGAACGCGACACCCAGGTACAGCACCGCCACCGCCGCCACCGCGATGGCGGTGGCCCGCGGGATGTCCCTGGCCGGGTTGCGGTACTCGGCGGACAACGAGCCGAGGATCTCCCAGCCCGCGAACGCCCAGACCAGCAGGGCCGCGGCGGAGCCGACGGCGCCCCAGCCGTGCGGTGCGAACGGCGTGAGGTGCGCGAGCTGTGCGTGCGGCAGGGCGACGACCACCGCGACGGCCAGCAGGAGCGCGACAGCCCCCGCGATGACGAGCTGCGCCGTGCCGGACACCCGCAGGTCGAACCAGTTCATCACCGCGCACACCGCGATGATGGCCACCGTCGTGACCAGCGCGGTCCCCGTGCCGCCGCCGGTGGCGTCGGCGACATAGGCGCCAGCGAAGCCCGCCGCGGCGGGCGCGCCGACGGGGATCGTCGCGTAGAACGCCCAGCCGACCATGGTGGACGCCCGCTCGCCGAACGCGAGGCGGGCATAGGTGGCCACGCCGCCGCCGTCGGGGTGGCGCGCGCCGAGCGCGGCGAAGGTCGTGGCGAGCGGGATGGACAGGAGCACGAGGGCCGCCCACGCGACCAGGGAAGCCGGGCCGGCCACGCCCGCGGCCAGGGCGGGCAGGGAGATGACGCCGGTGCCGAGCATCGCGCCGAGGGTGAGTGCGGCGCCCTGGGGGACGCTGAGTCCGTTCTGCATGGCCCGAGGCTATGCGCCAGGTGGACCGGCGAGCGGGCCGGTTCTCGACCGATCATTCAGGCCAGTCGCGGCTGTGGCGTTCGGCTCACGCTGCGCGGCTCACGCCGTGCGCACCGGGAGCTGCGGTGCGGTCGCCAGGTCGCGCAGGCGACGCAGGCCCGCGGTGGTCGCGATGACGACCAGGGTGTCGTCGGCGTGCAGGTACCACCCCTCCGACGGCTCGATCATGCGGCCGCCACCCCCGCTGGCCTGCTGCTTCGTGCGGATCGCGAGCAGGCGGCTCCGTACGACGCCCTCGGCGTCCTCCTCCTCGCCGTCGAGATCGACGTCGTCGGGATGCATGCGCGCGAGCCGGCTGCCCTCCATGATCACGATCTCGGCGAGCACCAGCACACGGTCGCGGTACGGGATGGTCGCCTTGACCTCCTGGCCGATCATCGACGCGGCGAACCATGGCGCGGCGAGGAACGAGGAGCTGAGACCCACGGAGTCGGGGATCTCGCGGCGGATGCGCCGCGACAGGTCCTTGTCGTACACGCGCAGGACGGTGCGCAGCGGCGGCGCGTCCTCCGGCCGAGGGATGGAGCGTGCGGCGAAGCCGATGCCGATCGTCGTCGCGCCGCCGCTCGTGACCACCACTATCGCCTGGGCGGTGTCGACGTAGGCGGCCCGCAGGGTCGCCGCCCTGCGGGCGTCGCCGATCACCACGGGGACGTCCCTTGCGCGTGCCACCGCGATACCGCGCGCCGACTCGTCGATGTCGACGGCGACCACCGGCACGCCACGGCGGTCCAGGGACCTGACGATGCGCGTGCCGAGGTCACCGAGCCCGACGACGACCACGTGCTCCGACATCGCGTGCAGCGGGGAACCGGCGTCGAGCAGGCGCTGCGTGCGCACGACGCCGTCGACCACCACACCGGTGACCCAGGGGATGACGGCGACGCTCACGATCGTCAGGACCACCTGGGTGGCCTTGACGACCGGGTTGGCGTCGTGGTCGGGGTCACTGCCCGCCAGGGCGGGCAGCACCGCCTCGTACAGCGCGCCGAAGAAGGACGAGCCGGTCGCGAGCTGCATGGTCATCGCACCCAGGAGCACGACGACGAGGAGCACCCCCGCGGCGAGGAGCAGGTTCCAGCCCGACGTGATCGCCAGGGTGCGCAGGTACTCGCCGACCCGGCGCCGCCGGTGCGGGTCCACCTCGTCCTCGTCCGGTTCGAGGTCGGCCTTCAGCTCGGGCAGGACGTCGTGCTCGGCGGCGTCCGCCAGCAGCACCTTGGGGGTGAGCCCGGCCAGCTCCTCGTCGTTCGGGAGCGCCGTGACGGTGCCGTCCTCGTCGGTCGCGAACAGGACCATGCGGGTGGGCAGGGACGTCTCCTCGTCCGTCACGGCGACGAGCCGGCGGTGCTGCACCGGGAGGCGGACGAGGCGGCGCAGCGCCGCGGCGACGATCTCGGGCGCAGCGAACGCGGACGCCGAGAGCACCGTGCAGCGGTCGCGCTGCAGGTGCCGCCCGAGCGACTCGTCGAAGATCCGGACCACCACGTGCAGCGCGGGCCAGGCCTCGCGGAGCAGGAGGGCGCACGCGACGTTGCCGCCGTCGTCCTGGTCCACGAGCGCGGCGGCGCTCGCGCGGTCGGCCCCGGCCGCCGTCAGGACCTTCTCGTCGACGCGGTCGGCCTCCACGAGGACCACCTTGTCGAGGGACGCCATCTCCTGGGCGTACCGGGTCGTACGGTCCGGCAGGATCACCGACACCGTGCCCCTGTAACGCGTGCTGAGCGCCCTGGTCAGGCGAAACGCGAGCGGACCGTCGCCGACCACCACGTAGTGCGCGTGCGTTCCCGGTCCGACGTCTGTCATGGTCGCAGAGCGTAGCGGGGCCCTCCGACAACGACGCACGAAAGTGTGCGCCGTCGGCGGAGGGCCCGGGATGCCGTTCTTAGGCGGGGACGTTCGCCACGCCGTCGGGCAGGAACCGCTTGCCCAGGACCTTCTCGCTGTAGCCGGTGCGGTCCAGGTACGGCGTGATGCCGCCCGTGTGGAAGCCCCAGCCGGCGCCGAGGATCATCGCGAGGTCGATCTGCTGCGGGCCCGGCACCACGCCCTCGTCCAGCATCAGGCCGATCTCGGTGGTCAGCGCCGTCAGCACCTGGTCGAGCACGCCGTCGGCGTCGAGCACGCTCTGGCCGTGCCGGCCGGGCTCGCCCGGCGTCAGCGCCTCGCCGAAGTACTCCTGGATGGCCGGGTTGACCGGCTTGGGCAGGCCCTTGGGGCCGTCCAGCACCACCCGCGTACCGTCCTCGACGATCTTGGCCAGGCCCTGCGAGGCGGGGATCCGGTCGCCGAGGTTCTCCCGCAGCGACGTGAGCACGTGCTGCGCGACGGCGGGGCCGACCAGGTCGGTCAGCTCGAACGTCGGCATCGGGAACCCGAGGGGGGCGAGCGCGCGGTCCGCGAGCTCGACGGGGGTTCCGCCCTCGATCGCGTCCACGACCTGGCCCATCACGAGCAGCAGGAGGCGGTTGACGATGAAGCCCGGACGGTCGGCCGACATGATCGCCGTCTTGCGGAGCTTCTTGGTGATGGCGAACGCCGTGGCCAGGGCCTCGTCGGACGTCCTGTCGGCGTTGATCACCTCGACCAGCGGCATCTGGGCCACCGGGTTGAAGAAGTGGATGCCGACCACGCGCTCGGGGTGGCGCAGGTCCGCAGCCATCTCGGTGACGGACAGCGCGGAGGTGTTGGTCGCCAGCACCGTCTCGGGGGAGATGATGCCCTCCAGCTCGGCGAACACCTTCTTCTTGAGGCCCATCACCTCGGTGACGGCCTCGATCACGAAGTCGCACGAGGCGAACTCGCCGATGTCGGTCGTGCCGGACACCGAGGCGACGATGCGCTGCGCGGCGTCGGGGGACAGGCGCCCGCGGCCGGCGAGCTTCTCCGCCGTCTCGCGGACGAAGGACAGACCCTTGTCCACCCGCTCCTGGTCCAGGTCGCGCATGACCACCGGAACGCCGAGGCGCTGGGCGAAGAGGAACGCCATCTGGGCGGCCATCAGACCGGCACCGACGACGCCGACCTTGGTCACCGGCCGGGCCAGCTTGGGGTCAGGGGCGCCCTGGGGCTTCTTGCCGCCGCCCACGAGGTTGAACGCGTAGATGCTGGCGCGCATCTCGTCCGACATGATCAGGTCGGCCAGCGCCTGGTCCTCTGCCGCGAACGCGTCGGCCTTGGTGGCGTTCCGCGCTCCGGCGATCAGCTCCAGCGCACGGTGCGGCGCGGGACGCGAGGTGCCGACGACGGCGTCGAGCTGGGCCTTGGCGGTCGCTACGACGACGTCCCACACGGGCTGCGGGTCGAGCTCGCGGCGGGGCACCTCGATCTCACCGGTGACGACCTTGGCGGCCCAGATGATGGACTGCTCCAGGAAGTCGGCCGCCTCGAAGAGCGCGTCGACCAGGCCGATCTCGAGCGCCTCGGCCGGCTTGTACGGCTTGTTCGCCGCCGGCCGCGTGAGGATGACCTCGACGGCCTTCTCGACGCCGACCAGGCGGGGTACGAGGTAGGCGCCGCCCCAGCCGGGCACCAGGCCGATACCGGTCTCGGGCAGGCCGAGCGCGGCCGCGTCGGAGGCCACCGTGCGGTAGTCGCAGTTCAGCGCGACCTCGAGGCCGCCACCCAGGGCGAGGCCGTTGACGAACGCGAAGGTCGGCACGCCGGTGGCCTCGCGCAGGTCGCCGAGGATCGTGTACGCGGCGTGGCCCATGCGGCCCAGCTCGAGGGCCTCGTCGTGGCCGTTCAGGGTGGTGACACCCTTGAGGTCGGCGCCGGCGGCGAGGAAGTACGGCTTGCCGGTCACGCCGACGGCCGCGATCTCGCCGGCCTCGGCGCGGCCGCGGACGACCTCGAGGGCCGCCTTCAGCTCGGCCATGCCGCCAGGCCCGAGCGTGTTCGGCTTGGTGTGGTCCAGGCCGTTGTCGAGCGTGACCAGCGCGAGGACGCCGGCGCCGCCGGGCAGGGTCACGTCGCGGACGAGCGAGTGGGTGACGCGCTCGGTGGGAGCGGTGGGGGTCTCGGGCACTGGTCAGTTCTCCTCGTCCGTGTGGCCGGAGTAGTCGGCGTGGTGGGGGTTCTCCCAGATGACGCTGCCGCCCTGGCCGAGACCCACGCACATGGCGGTGAGGCCGTACCGGACCTCGGGGTGCTGCTCGAACTGGCGGGCGAGCTGCGTCATCAGGCGGACGCCGGAGCTGGCCAGGGGGTGGCCCATGGCCAGCGCGCCGCCGTACTGGTTGACGCGGGGGTCGTCGTCGGCGATGCCGTAGTGGTCCAGGAAGGAGAGCACCTGTACCGCGAACGCCTCGTTGAGCTCGAACAGGCCGATGTCGTCGATGGTCAGGCCTGCGGCCTTGAGCGCCTTGTCCGTCGACGGCACCGGACCGTAGCCCATGATCTCCGGCGGCACGCCGGCGTAGCCGTACGACACCAGGCGCATCTTCGCGGGCAGGCCCAGCTCGGCGGCGGCGTCGCCCGAGGCGAGGATGGCGGCGGTGGCGCCGTCGGTCAGCGGGGACGACGTCGCCGGGGTGACCCGGCCGCCGGGGCGGAACGGCGTCTTGAGGCCCTGGATGGACTCGAAGGTGGTCTCCGGGCGCGGCAGCTCGTCGGTGGTGGCCAGGCCCCAGCCCAGCTCGGCCGACCGGATCGCCACGGGCACCAGGTCCGGGTCGATGTTCCCGTTGGCCAGGGCCTTGGCGTACTTGGCCTGCGACTCGACGGCGAACCGGTCGGCGCGCTCCTTGGTGAGCTGCGGGAACTTGTCGTGCAGGTTCTCGGCCGTGACGCCCATGTTGAGCGACTGCGGGTCCACGAGCTTCTCGGCCACGAACCGGGGGTTGACGTCGGCGTCGAAGCCCATCGGGTGGCGGCCCATGTGCTCGACGCCGCCCGCGATGACGACGTCGGCGGCGCCCATGGCGATGCCCGCCGCCGTGGTGGTGGCGGCCGTCATGGCGCCGGCGCACATGCGGTCGATGGCGTAGCCCGGCACGGACTGGGGGAGACCGGCGAGCATGCCGACGGTGCGGCCGAGCGTGAGCCCCTGGTCGCCCTGCTGCGTGGTGGCGGCGATTGCGACCTCGTCGATGCGCTCCGGGGGGAGCTCAGGGTGGCGTCGCAGCAGCTCGCGCACGACCTTCACGATCAGGTCGTCTGCACGCGTCTGCGCGTACATGCCGTCGGGCTTGGCCTTGCCGAAGGGTGTGCGGGCGCCGTCGACGAAGACGACGTCGCGTACGCCGCGGCGGGCACGCGGTGTTTCCGGGGCTGCGGTCATCAGCAGAACTCCTGGGGGTTTTCGGGACGGCGACGTCCGGTGAGCGACGCCGCTGGATCGAGATACACGCTACCGCGAGTACCGGTAAAAAGCACGCACGAAGTGAGACCCGGTTCGGCGAGAAGTGAAACCGAGTCTCGCGGCTGATGTGGGGGCGCGCGAAAGCCCACGCGGACCGAGCGATTGTGCCCGCAACCACCGGTGGCGGCGGGCACAATCACTCGGTCCGCGCGGGCACGGCTCCCGAGCGGCCGGGCGGGGTCAGCCGTTGCCGCGGAGCTTGCGGACGACCTTCTTCGCCGTCGGCAGGGCGCTGTTCCAGGTGGTGTACCAGCGCGAGAACGCGACGTCGATCGAGCCGACCAGCTCGTCGGTGTGCTTGGCGAAGCTCTTCTTGAAGTCGCTGATGCCGTCGTTGAGCAGACCGTTCATGTCGTACCGCACGAGGCCCTGCTCGCGGGCGATCTCGATGGTGCGCCAGTAGGTCGGCGCGGTGGCCGTGGCCTTGCGGCCGGCGTCGGTGCCGCCGCCGTACAGCAGGAACGAGGTGCTCGCGGAATTGACGCACCACGCGAAGCACGCAGGCACGTCGTCCACGTAGGTGGCCACCAGCACCGACTTGTCGCCGAGCGACCGGTTGATGTCGAGGTAGTACTCGTCGGAGTGGATCGCGAAGCCCGCACGCTCTGCGGTCTCCTTGTAGACGTCGAGCACGCGCAGCACCTCCGCGTCCTCCGTCACCCGGCGGATGTCGAGGCCCAGGCGGGCGCCCTTGCGGATCTCGTACCGCGTGGACTTGCGCATGTCGCCGAGCAGCTCGTCGGCAGGCCGGGTGAGGTCGAGGATCAGCGTGCTCGGGATCAGGATGTGGTTCGACGCCTGCCGCCGTCCCGCCAGGTCGAGCTGCGTACCCGCCGGCCAGTCCGGCTCGATGGTGATGCCGACGCCGCCCACGTTCTCGCGCGCCCACTGGACCACCGTGTTGGTCACGGCGTTGCGGGTCGCGGTGTCGCCGACACCGAAGACCGCCTGCGCCGTCTCGCCGTCGTGGTGCGCGACGACCGGCCCGCGCGGCACGTACGACAGGGCCTTGAACTGGGCGGGCAGCGGCCGCACGAGCAGCTGTGCCAGGCCGACCGTCGTACCGTCCTCGGTCACCCGGAGCCGGTGCGCGCGCCAGTTTCCGGCCGCCTTCACCTCACCCCATCCCCAGAGCTGGAGCGGATGTCCGCCCAGCGCCAGCACCTCCCGGTCCCAGGTCGAAGGGTCGGTGACGAGGTCGACGGCGAGCGTGATGGGCTCCGACAGGGCTGGCATGGGGACGACTCTACTGGGGTGGAGGTGACGCTTTCACACCCGGTTCGCGTGCCGCTTCGGCGAACACCCGCTCCAGGGCGCCAGCCAGCAGCCGGAGCTGCCACTCGCGCGCCCCTCGGCCGCGCAGGAACTCGGCGATGCCCGCGGCGGAGGCGGGGACCGGTGGCGTCCAGCACAGGCGACGCAGCGCGTCGGGCTGCAGCAGGTTCTCGACCGGGACGTTCAGGTCCTCGGACAACGACGTCACGAGCTCGCGCGCCGCCGTGAGGCGGCGGGCAGCGGTGGTGTCCCGGTCACCCCAGGTGCGCGGCGGCGGCGGGCCGTCGGAACGCGGCCCACGGACCGAGGGCAGCTGCGCGTCGGGCAGGGCGCGCGCCTCGTCGATCGCCTTCTGCCAGTACGCGGCCCGGCGCTTGGTGCCCTTGCCCGCGAACTCTGGCAGCGCCACGAGCTGGCCGGCCGTCTTCG
Source organism: Promicromonospora sp. NPDC060271 (assembly GCF_042726755.1). Lineage (NCBI taxonomy): Bacteria > Bacillati > Actinomycetota > Actinomycetes > Micrococcales > Promicromonosporaceae > Promicromonospora > Promicromonospora sp. NPDC060271. The sequence continues at coordinate 44,450 of NZ_JBHXBG010000003.1, forward strand.
GCATGGCCTTCGCCGCCGCGACGATCGCGCGGTCGGGCAGGACCCGGCCCGGCGAGATGTCGCGCGCCTGGGCGCTCGCGTCCCGCGCGAGCCACATCGCCCGGACGGCGGCGACCTGGCGCGGGTTGCGCAGCACGTGCATGCCGGAGGTGCGGCGCCACGGATCGATCCGCGGCGGTGGTGGGGGAGCCGTGCGCACGGCCTCGAACTCCTGTGCCGCCCACTCGGTCTTGCCCGCGGCCTCCAGCCGTTCGGCCAGCCGGTCGCGCAGCTCGACGAGCACCTCGACGTCGAGCGCGGCGTACCGCAGCCAGTCCTCCGGCAGGGGGCGCGTGGACCAGTCGACCGCCGAGTGCTCCTTGGCCAGCCCGAGGCCAAGCACCTCCGCGACGACGGCGGCGAGCCCCACGCGCTCCATACCGAGCAGGCGCGCGGCGAGCTCGGTGTCGAAGACCCGCGCGGGGCGCAGCCCGTGCTCGGCGAGCCCCGGCAGGTCCTGGGACGCGGCGTGCAGGACGAACTCGGCGTCGCCGACGGCCTCGCCGAGCGGCGAGAGGTCAGGGACGCCGACCGGGTCGATCAGCGCGGTGCCCGCGCCCTCCCGCCGTACCTGGACGAGGTAGGTGGCCTGGCCGTACCGGTACCCGGAGGCGCGCTCTGCGTCGGCAGCTACCGGCCCGGAGCCCGCGGCGAACGCCTCGACGACCCGTGCGAAAGCGCCCTGCGTCGCCACCACCTCCGGCAGCCCGTCGGCGGGCTCGGTCAGGGGTGTCACAGGTGCCGGCACGGGCGTCGATGTCTCCGCAGGGAGTCCTCGCTCCGTGGTGGTCATGGACCTACCGTATGGCGTTGCTTCGATCGGTCGGTAAAACGCCTGGTGAGCGTCGCGACACCCTCGGGGACCGGAGGCACCCCCGCTGCCATGGTGAGCAGCGTCGCCCACGCGCTCAGATGGGTACCGAGCCGGGTGTCGAGCGGGGTCCACGACGCACGGATCTCGAGGTCCACCGCGTCGGGGGCGTCCTCCAGCGCGCCGTAGCTCTGCGAGAGCACGCGGGTGACCGTGCCGCCCTCCGCCACCGTGTCCGTGCCGCGGACGAGCCCCGCGGACTCGAGGGACTCGCCCACCCAGGACCAGGCGACGTCGGCGAGCATGGGGTCCGCGGCCATCTCGTGCTCGAGCGTGGCCCGGACCAGGGTCACCACCCGGAAGGTGCCGTGCCAGGCCTCCTGGCCCGCTGGGTCGTGCAGCACGACGAAGCGGCCGGTGGCCAGCGGTTCCTCCGAGTGGTCATGCGGGAGGTCATGGTCGTCCGTGCGGTTCCCGCCGGCCGGGCCCGGCGGGGCGCCGGGGAGCACGTCGCCCGAGAGCGCGACGCTGAACGGGGCCACCCGGCGCGGGGCCGGGATCTCCGTGAGGCGTACCTCTGAGTGCAAGGCCTGACGCCGCAGGTCGGCGAGAGCCGCTGCGAAGTCGACGGGGACGCCGGGGGGCGGGCCGCTGGTCACCACTTCACGGTACGTCCGTACCGCATTCTCCACGCGGAGGCGCGCGGCGGTCGCCGGAACGTGGTGTGCCCGCCCGGCGGACGGCGCGGCGCTACCGGCACCCCTGACCACTAGGCTGGACGCGGGTCACGGCACGCCTCGCGCGCCTGCCGGCCCGTACCCACGTCTTAAGGAGCACGAACGTGTCAGGCACAGCACAGATCGGCGTCACCGGGCTGGCGGTGATGGGTCGCAACCTCGCGCGGAACTTCGCACGTCACGGCTACACGGTTGCGGTCCACAACCGCTCGTACGCCAAGACCGAGTCCCTGGTGGCGGAGCACGGTGACGACGGCACCTTCGTCCCGTCCGAGTCGATGGCCGACTTCGTCGCCTCGCTCGAGCGGCCGCGCAAGGTGGTCATCATGGTCAAGGCGGGCGGTCCGACGGACGCCGTCATCGACGAGCTGATCCCCCTCCTGGAAGAGGGCGACATCGTGGTCGACGCCGGCAACGCGCACTTCCCGGACACGATCCGGCGCGAGGCGGCCCTCAAGGAGCACGGCCTGCACTTCGTGGGTACCGGTGTGTCCGGCGGCGAGGAGGGCGCGCTGAACGGCCCGTCCATCATGCCGGGCGGCACGCCCGAGTCGTACGCGTCGCTCGGCCCCATCCTCGAGGACATCTCCGCCAAGGTGGACGGCGTCCCCTGCTGCACCTACGTGGGTTCCGACGGCGCGGGCCACTTCGTCAAGATGGTGCACAACGGCATCGAGTACGCCGACATGCAGCTCATCGCCGAGGCGTACGACCTGCTGCGCCAGGGGCTGGGTGCCTCGGCCGCGGAGATCGGCGAGATCTTCGCGCAGTGGAACACGGGCGACCTGGAGTCGTTCCTCATCGAGATCACCGCCGACGTGCTGCAGCACGTGGACGCCGAGACCGGCAAGGCGTTCGTCGACATCGTCCTCGACCAGGCCGAGCAGAAGGGCACCGGCCGCTGGACCGTGCAGAACGGCCTCGACCTCGGCGTGCCCATCACGGGTATCGCGGAGGCGACGTTCGCGCGCGCCCTGTCCGGCTCGGTGCCGCAGCGTGCCGCCGGCCGCGCGGCCCTGCCCGCGCACGCGGCCGAGTGGGAGGTCAAGGACCGCGACGCGTTCATCGAGGACGTCCGCCAGGCCCTGTACGCCTCGAAGGTCGTCGCCTACTCGCAGGGCTTCGACCAGATCGCGGCGGCCGCCGCCGAGTTCGGCTGGGACATCGACCGGGGCGCCATGGCCAGGATCTGGCGCGGCGGCTGCATCATCCGCGCCCGGTTCCTGAACCGCATCACCGAGGCCTACGAGCGCGAGGCGGACCTGCCGCTGCTGCTCGCCGACCCGTACTTCACCGACGCCGTCGCGAGCGGTCTGCCCGCCTGGCGCCGCGTGGTGGCCGGTGCGGCGCAGAACGGCGTGCCGACGCCCGCCTTCTCCTCCTCGCTCGCGTACTACGACGGCGTCCGTGCCGAGCGGCTGCCCGCCGCCCTCGTGCAGGCGCAGCGCGACTTCTTCGGCGCGCACACCTACAAGCGCGTCGATCGCGAGGGCACGTTCCACACCGAGTGGTCCGGCGACCGCACGGAGGCCGAGGCGTGAGCGGTCTCCCCGAGGACAAGGGGCTCGTAGGCGGCGGGGAGGTTCCCGTACCGGACCTGATGGTGGTGGGGATCGGCGGCGACGTCGGCATGTACGCCCTCGCGCGCGCGTTCCACGAGCAGTACGGCACCCGCTCCGTGGTGCTGTCTAAGGTCGCCACCCGCGCCATGCAGGACTCGGCGATCGTCGACAACGTGGTGGTGCCGCACATCGACGACGTCGACGTGCTCCTGGCGACCCTCGAGGGCCTGGCGCAGCAGCACCGGGACAAGGTGCTGGTCCTGCTGACCAACGCGGACTGGCACGTGCGCACGCTCATCGTGCACCGGGAGCGCCTGGAGGCCGCCGGCTACGTGCTGGCGTACCCGTCGCTGCCGGTCCTCGAGCAGGTGAGCAGCAAGGAGGGCTTCGCGCAGGTCTGCGACCAGCTCGGCATCCCGACGCCGCGCACGGTCGCGGTCGACGTCGCCAAGCTCGTCGCCGACGGCGGGCGGGAGGCCGTGGCCGCCCTCGAGGTGGACCTGCAGTACCCGGTGGTGGGCAAGCCGTCCAACAGCGCCGAGTGGTACTACGTGGACTTCCCCGGCAAGGCGAAGATCCACCACATCGACTCCCGCGCGGAGCTCGACGTGATCCTGGGGCACCTCGCCGACGCGAACTTCCCCGGGACGTTCCTGGTGCAGGAGTTCATCCCCGGCGACGAGACGCAGATGCGGTCCCTGACCGCGTACCGCGACACGTCGGGCGCCGTGACGCTCCTGGCGACCGGACGGGTGCTCCTGGAGGAGCACACGCCCGGCACGCTGGGTATCCCGGCCGCCATCCTGGTGGAGGCGTACGACGACGCGATGGACGCGGCCACCCGGTTCCTCGACGCGACGAACTACGTGGGGTTCGCGAACTTCGACTACAAGCTGGACCCGCGCACGGGGCAGCACGTGTACTTCGAGGTGAACCCCCGCATCGGGCGGAACAACTACTACGTCACCGCGGGCGGGGCCAACGTGGCCCGCGTGCTCGTGGAGGACTGGGTGCTGCACCGGCCGATCCGCCCTGTGCGGGCCGTGCGCGAGGTGCTGTACACGGTGGTGCCGTTCGGCCTGCTGTCCCGGTACGTGCTCGACCCGGAGCTCAAGGCCCGGATCAAGGCGCTCAAGGCCGGCGGTGACGTGATCAACCCCCTGAAGTACGACCGTGACTCGGGCCTCAAGCGCCGGCTCATCGTCGAGGCGATCACGCAGAACTACCGCCGCAAGTACGCGCAGTACTACCCGGAGCCGACGGCGACGGGGTACTGAGCCCTCTCGGCACCCGCTCGACGTGCCAGAAGCCCAGGTCGCTCCGGTGACCTGGGCTTCTGGCCTGTGGGGCGCTCTCACGCATGGGCACTTCTGCCCGAAGTTAAGCCTTGCGCGTCCTGTCACTGATCGGGACACTATGTGCGCACTTGCTGGATATTTCCGGCATAAACCGTGAGAGAAAGGTTCCACCCCGATGTCGTTCATCGAGTCGATCAAGACCGTGCTGTCCAAGTACGCAGTCTTCAACGGACGCGCGCGGCGCTCCGAGTACTGGTGGTACACCCTGGCCGTGGCGATCCTCTCCACGATCCTCTATGTGATCTTCATCGTGCCGGGCCTCAGCGAGTACTCGGCCGCCACCATGGAGGCCGCCATGAGCGGCAGCACCGTCGTCCCGGCGATGCCCGGCTCCCTGACGGCCGGCTACGCCGTGCTCTCCCTCGTCAACCTCGCGCTGCTGCTGCCGAGCCTCGGCGTCACCGTCCGGCGTCTGCACGACACGGACCGCTCCGGTTTCTGGATCTTCCTCGGCCTGGTCCCGATCGTCGGCGGGATCATCCTGATCGTGTGGGAGGCGACCGCGGGTACCCCGGGTCCGAACCAGTACGGCCCCGACCCCAAGGCCGTCGGCCAGGCCTCCGCCGTCTGACGCTCCCCGCCCTGCCCGTCCAGGCGGGCCGATCCACCACGAACCGGGAAGACACACAGCACATGTCCCTGATCGACTCCGTCCGGACCTGCCTGCGCAAGTACGGCGCCTTCACCGGCCGTGCCCGAGCCTCCGAGTACTGGCTCTTCTACCTCGCGCTGGCGATCGTGAACGCTGTCATCTTCGTCGCGCTCCTGCTCCCCGCGCTGATCACCATGGACCCGGTGACGCAGGAGCCGGGCGTGCTCGGGTCGATCGGCTCGACCCTCCTTGCGGTCGTCCTGCTCGGGACGTTCGTGCCGCTGCTCGCGGCAGGCGTCCGGCGCCTGCACGACACCGGGAAGTCCGGGTGGTTCTACCTGCTGTGCCTGGTCCCGTTCGTCGGGGGCATCGCCGTCATCGTGCTGCTCGCCCTTCCGGGTGAGCCAGGCCCCAACCGTTTCGGTGCGGACCCGAGGTCCGTGCCGCAGCCGGCCGCGGCCTGACACCGCCTCCTGATCTAACCTGTGCTGATGAACAGTCCACGCCCCGTCCTCGTCGTCGGGGCGAGCGGATTCGTCGGCAGCCGGGTCGCACGCGGCCTGGCTGCCGACGGCCGTGCGGTGCTCGCCGTCGCGCGCCACGCGCTGCCCGAGCGGGTTACCGTCCAGCCCAGCGTGATCCCCGTCCTCGGCGCGGACCCGGCCGCCCAGGCGGACGCCGTCCGCGAGGCCTGCGCCCGGGCCGGTGTCTCGCTGCCCGGCGCGGTGATCGCGTCGATCGGCGGCTGGCAGAAGGGGCCGGACCTCCTCGACCTCGACCCGGCCGAGTGGTCCGCCACGCTGGCGTCCCACCTCACCGCGCACCTCGACGCCGCACGCGCGCTCGCGCCGCTGCTCGGACCGGGCGACCCGTACGTGGTGCTCAACGGCGCGGCCTCCCGCGAGGCGATGGCCGGGTCCGGCGCCGTCAGCGTCACCGGGGCCGGTCTGGCGATGCTGGTCCAGGTGCTGCGCCTGGAGGCGCGGCGGGCCGGCGGTTCCCCGCCCGTCCGCTTCCACGAGCTCGTCATCGACCACGCCGTCGCGGGCGACGACCGCAACGAGGACCCGGCCCAGACGAGGGCACCCGCCCAGGTGGTGCAGGCCCTCGGCGAGCTGCTGGACGACCCCGGCGCACCCGCCGTCCGGCACGTGTGACGTTGCTCTCGCGGCACGCCTCACGTGCCGCCCCGCCGGTAATCTCTTGCTCCGTGACAACCACCGCCACCGTCAACAGCCAGACCGCGACGACCGCCCTGTGCGCCGTCCGACCGCAGGTTCCTGTCGACCGGCTCGTCACAGATCTCGTGCCGCCGCGGCACTTCGCGAACGCCCGCTTCTCCACCTACCGCGCCAACCCGGCGCACCCCAGCCAGGGTCGCGCGCTCGCCCGCCTTACGGAGATCGCCGCGGAGATCACCGCCCCCCGGCGCGGCCTGTTCGCCCGCCGCAAGGCCGCGCCGGCGGTCTACCTCGACGGCGGCTTCGGCGTCGGCAAGACCCACCTGCTCACGTCGCTCGCGCACGCCGTCGGCGAGGCGCTCGGAGCGGGCGCCGCCGCCTACGGCACCTTCGTCGAGTACACCAACCTCGTCGGGGCGCTCGGGTTCCTCCCCACCGTCGAGGCGCTGGCGACCAAGAAGCTGGTCTGCATCGACGAGTTCGAGCTCGACGACGCCGGCGACACCACCATCATGTCCCGTCTCATGCGGGAGCTCGCGGACCGGGGCGTCGCACTCGCCGCGACGTCGAACACGCTGCCCGACGCGCTCGGCGAGGGGCGCTTCGCCGCCCAGGACTTCCAGCGCGAGATCAAGGCCCTGTCCGACCGCTTCGAGACCCTGCGGGTCGACGGCCCGGACTACCGCCACCGCGAGGTCGTCACCGACTCCGAGCCGCTGACCGAAGCGGAGGTCGTCGCAGCGGCGGACCGGCCGGGCGGCACGCTCGACGCGTTCGACGACCTGCTGGCGCACCTCGCGACCGTGCACCCCAGCCGGTACGGCGCGCTGCTCGACGGCGTCTCCGTCGTCGCGCTGACCGGTGTGCACCCCGTGACGGCGCAGGAGGTGGCGCTGCGCCTCGTGGTGCTCGTGGACCGTCTCTACGACCGGGACGTGCCGGTGCTGCTCGGCGGGTCGGCGGACACCCGCGGCCTGTTCACCGAGGAGATGCTCGCCGGCGGGTACCGCAAGAAGTACTACCGGGCGCTGTCCCGCCTGGGCGCGCTGGCCGAGGAGGGCCGCAAGCTCCTCTGACGCCTCCCTATCTTTTGGAGCGGGGCTCGTCCGAGTGGGGCTCGTCCGCCCGCAGCCGGCGGCCCGCGCGCAGCACCGTCGCCCGGGCCAGCTCGTCGAGGGAGTCCACGAGCACGACGCCGGGCAGGAGGTGCGCGGGGGTCGCCTCGGTCGCCACCGAAAGCTCGGTGCACCCCAGCACCAGCGCGGTGGCCCCGCGGCGGCGCAGGTCGGCGATGACGCCGCCCAGTGCCCTCAGGTCACCGCCGCGGCCCGCCTTCACGCCGTCGTAGACCAGGGACGTCACGGCCGCCTGGCCCGCGACGTCGGGCACCAGGGTCTTGATGCCGCGCGCGCCGAAGGCGTCGGCGTAGACGCCCGACGCGATGGTCCCCTCCGTCGCGAGGAGGCCGACGGCCTCGGGTCGCGGCCCGCTGAGCCGGCCGGCCCAGGTGTCGTGCGCGAGCACCGCTGACACCGTCACGTCCACCGCTGACAGCAGCGGGACCGGCGTCACCGCTGCGATCGCGCCGGCGAACGCGTGCGCCGTGTTGCACGGCAGCACGAGGAAGCCTGCCCCAGCCGCGGCGAGCCGCCGTGCGTCGGCGGCGAGCACCGGTCCTGGATCGTCGGTCGAGCGGCCCAGCACGAACTCCGTGCGGTCCGGGACGGTGGCGTGCTGCAGGACCATCATGTCGACGTGGTCCTGGTCGCGGGCGGCGTCGGTCAGCCGGACCACGCGCTCCATGAACAGGACCGTCGCGAGCGGCCCGACCCCGCCCAGCACGCCGACGAAGCCGGGGAACCTGCCGTCCCGCCCAGCTCCGGTGCCTGCGCCCGTGTCCGTGTCCGTGTCCAGGCGCCCGGCGCCCGGCGCGCCGACGTCAGGCAACGTCCTGCTCCGCCGACGGGAAGGTGTTCCCGGACCCGCGCCGCGCGGACGCCCCGCCCGGCTCCTGCAGCGGGTGGTGCTGCGCGAACTTGCGGACCTGGTTCAGCTCGGCGAGGCGTACCCAGGCGTCGCGGCGCGGCGACAGGTCCCGCCGGTACTTGAGCGGGTGCACCACGCGGGCACCCCGCGCGGCGGCGCGCAGCGCGGCGTCCCGCACGTACCTGTCCAGGAGGAAGCCCGGGACTATCCGGTACAGCACCTCGTGCGGCTCCGGGACGTCCGGCCACTGTCCGCCGAGGTGGTCCGCGACCCAGTAGGCGGCAGGGTTCAGGCCGCTCGCCGTCAGGTAGTGGTTGGACCGACCGGTGCGCGGGTTCAGCTCCAGGAAGTGCCCGACGCCGGTACGCGGGTCCACCTTCACGTCGAAGTTCGCGAACCCGGTCCAGCCCAGGTGCGCCACGAGCCGACGGGCGTCCGCCTCGATCTGGGGGAGCCTCCCGGTGAGGATCGCGGCGGGGTTCCCGAGCGTCCCCGGGGTGTGCTCCTCGAGCAGCACGTGACCACCCCAGGCCATCCTTACCGTGCCCGCACGATCGGAGTAGGTGGTCATGATCCGCATCTGCGAGTCGTCGCCGGGCAGGTACTCCTGGACGATCATCGGCCGCCGGTAGCCGGCGTCCCCCGCCGCCCGCAGCAGTGCGGCCAGCTCGGCGCGGTCCCGCACCAGGTGCACCTTCGCCTTGCCGGGGAACGACACGTGGTGCCACGCGGCGTTGTCGCCGGGCTTGGCGATCACCGGGAAGCGCAGGTCGAGGTCGCCGACCGGCTCCCCGCCGGTCCGCACCTCCGTGCGCGGGTGCGGGATCCCGAGCTCGTGGCAGAGCTCGGAGAACCGCTGCTTGTCCATCACGTGGTCGAGCAGCCCGACCGACGGGTAGGGGACCAGCGCCACGTCCTCCAGCCGTGCGCGGTGCTGCGCGAGGGCCCGCACGTACCAGTCCACGCAGGTGAGCGCGATGACCGGCCCCTCGACCGTCGCGGCGACCCGGCGGATCAGCTCGACCATGACGGCGGGGTCGTCGAGGCGCGGTTCGACGACGTTGTCGATGATGCCGGAGTGCGCGACGTTGGGGGTCGGGCGGATGGACGCCACCGTCGATGTGACGCCGTAGCGCTCGTGAAAGGCACGGGCGAGGCTGTAGGCACCGGCGTCGCCACCGAGGATGACAGGGTGTATCGCTGCGTGGTTCCTCATACCGCGTAAGACGGGCGGCGCCCGGGGAAGGTTGTTGTCCGGAGCGGGTGAAGAACCGCAGGTCAGCTCGCCGCGAGTCGGGCTTTCTCGGCCTCGACGTCGAAGTCGGCCGGCGGCCAGCCCAGGTCCAGCGACCGCAGGGCGCCTGTCAGCAGCTCGGTGACCGCGAGGCGTGCGTACCACTTCCGGTCCGCCGGCACGACGTACCAGGGCGCCACCTCGGTGGAGGTCCGGTCCAGCATCTCCTGGTACGCCGCGAGGTACTCCGGGAGCTTGGTCCGGACGTCGATGTCCCCGGGGTTGTACTTCCAGTGCTTGTCGGGCCGTTCGAGCCGCTCGGCCAGGCGCTCCTTCTGCTCGTCCGCCGACACCATGAGGGCCACCTTCACGATCAGGGTGCCCGACGCCGCCACCTCCGCCTCGAACTCGTTCAGCTCGTCGAAGTGCTTGCGCCAGGTCTCCGGCGGTTCGAGGCCGTTGACCCGCACCACCAGCACCTGCTCGTGGTGCGACCGGTCGAACACCCCGAGATAGCCGGGCCGGGGGAGCGCGTTGCGGACCCGCCAGAGGTAGTCGTGCCGCTGCTCCTCCTCGGTCGGGACGCCGAACCCCTTGTGCTGCACGCCCTGCGGGTCCACCATGCCGACGACGTGGCGCACGATCCCGCCCTTGCCCGCGGTGTCGAGGCCCTGCAGGACGAGCAGCACCGACCGGTCGCCGCCGGTGCGGCCGTGCGCGAAGAGGCGTTCCTGGAGCTCCGCGAGCTCCGGCCCGCGCGCGGCCATCAGCTCCTCGCCGTCCGCCTTCTTGCCGGACCAGCCGGGCGTGGCGGACTGGTCCAGTGCGGTCAGGTCGGTCCCGCGCACCCAGCGCAGGGCGTCGTCCGCCGGGGCCGTCCACAGCTTCTCGGGCTTCTTCGCCATCGGGGTGCCTCCTTCGCCGGGCCGGCAGACGCCGGTGCCAGGAACCTAGGCTCGCAGGTCAGCTCTCCGCACGCAGCACGGCGGTCATCCGGGGCGGCACCGTGAGGGTGTCGCCGACCAGACGCGTCGCACCCGGCTCCCAGGCCGCCGCGAGCTTGAACGCCCCGGGCAGGGGCGCCTTGCCGGCACCCTCGGCGGGCCGCAGCAGGCTCCCGAGGCGCAGCGCGGCGAGGCCGTGGCCGGTGTTGAGCACGAACGCGAGGCTGCCCCGCAGCACCGCGATGACCGACCGGTCCGCGGTGGAGCGGATCTCCAGCGGCAGGTCCAGCTCCTCGCTGATGGCGTGCCGGATGGCGATCAGGTCGCGCGCCCAGCGCACCAGGCGCCGCTCGTTCTCGTTGCGGGGGACCACGGGGGCGTGCACGGTGTCGAGCACCAGCGGGTTGCCGGCGAGGATCACGGTGGCGAGCACGCTGGAGCGGATGTCGACGTCGTCCACCCCGAGGAGCGCCGTCGCCGGGCTCTCCTCGCCCGCCCACGGGACCGTGAGCTGCGCCGCGGGGAGCCGGGTGATGTCCTCGACCACGCTCGCGCCGGCCCGGACCCGGGTGCGGCGCCCGCTCTGGCTGTTCTGGCGGCTGGCGCGGCGCACCGACGGGTGCACCAGGTCGGCGAGCATCTGCAGCGCCTGGATGTCCTCGGTCTTGCCCGGCCCGGACAGGATGCGCAGCAGGATGCTGGTCAGCCGGTCGCTCCGGCCGGGACCGTCCACGAGCAGGCTGAAGCGCCGGTCGAGCTGTTCGCCCATCCCCACGACGTAGTCCGCGAGCTCCCCGAGGAACGGCGTGGGGGAGCGGTCGACGAGGGCGTCGACGTCGAGCACCAGGCCGTCCACGTGGTACTCGCGCAGCCAGTGCCGCGCGTCGTCGACGAGGAAGTCGCGCGGCCCGCGGCTGCCGCTGCCGTCGAGGTTGATGCGGTCGCCCACGAAGTCGGTGCGGACCGTCGGCGCTGACGGGACCTTGCCCGCCCGGGTGCCGATGCTCGGCACCTGTCCCGTCCGGAGCTGGATGGGGCCGGTCCGCGGCCGGTCCAGGGGCACCTGGCCGGTCCGGGGGCGCATCGCCTGCAGGGCGTGCTCGCCGGCGTCGCCGACGTCGGAGCGCGGCGGCCGCGGCCGGCCGCCCCCGCTCAGGTACGGGCCGTAGGCCTCCAGCCCGAGCTCCTCCGCGACCGCCCAGCGGTAGGGGATGTCGAGCACGACGGCGAGGCCGACGGCGTGCGCCGCGTCGATGAAACGCTGCAGCGCACGCGGGCCGCCGTACGGCTCGTGCACCGAGTACAGGCGCACGCCGCGCGTCGGCCCGACGGCGGGGTCGAACGCGGCGACCGGCGCGAGCTCGACGCCGTGCGCCCCGAGCTCGGCGATCGTCGGCAGCAGCGCCGCGGCGGCGTCGAGCGTGCCCTCCGGGGTGAACGTCTCGACGTCCACGTGCATCAGGACGCTCGTGGAGAGGTCTGGCGGCGACCACGAGCCGTCGGTCCACTCGAACGCCGGGTCGAAGACCCTGGTGGGCCCGTGGATGCCCTGCGGCAACCACACGCTGCGCGGGTCGGGCAGCAGCGGGCCGCCGTCGACCGAGTAGCCGTAGTCGGTGCCGTGCCCGAGCACGCCGTCGGCGCCCCAGTACCCGGGCTCGCCGGCGCCGACGAGGCGCAGCGGCATGTGCTCCGGCTCGTCCTGCGGGTCGTAGGGCACGAGCACCTCGATGACACGCGCACGCGGGGCCCACACCACCGGCCTCGGCCCGGGAACGGGCATGTCAGGCCCTGGTCGGGGCGGTGGTGTGGTTCCCCCGGTTCCACTCCTCGGTCCGGTCACGGCCGACAGCCTAGCCCGGTGTTCCGCTCGGGCGGGTCAGCACCACGACGCTGCGTCCCGTCACGGTGAGCTCGGCACCGGCGTCCAGCACCGTTCCGGGCTCCGCACTGTCGTCGGTGTCCAGCACCACGGTCCACGTCTTTCCGTACCTGGCGGGCGGCAGGGTGAACGCCAGGTCCTCGGAATGGGCGTTGAGCAGCAGCAGGAACGAGTCGTCGACCACCCGCTCGCCGCGCCCGCCGGTCTCGGTGATCGCGTCGCCGTTGAGGAACACCGCGACGGTCCTGGCGTACGACTGGTTCCAGTCCGTGTCGTCCATGCGCGCGCTCGTGAGGTCGAGCCACTCGATGTCGCCGAGCGCCTCGGTCCCGATCCCGTCGAAGAACCGGCGGCGGTGCAGGATCGGGTGGTCGCGGCGCAGCCGCACCGCCTTCCTGGCGAACTCCAGCAGCGCCGCGCTCTCGTCGTCGAGTCCTTCGGGGCCGCCCCAGTCCATCCAGGTGAGCTCGTTGTCCTGGCAGTAGGCGTTGTTGTTGCCCCGCTGGGTGCGCCCGATCTCGTCGCCGTGCGCGATCATCGGCACGCCCTGGCTCAGCATCAGCGTGACCAGGAGGTTGCGGCGCTGCCGGGCGCGCAGCGCCTTGATCTCCGGGTCGTCGGTGGGCCCCTCGACGCCGCAGTTCCAGGACCGGTTGTGGTTCTCGCCGTCCTGGTTGTCCTCGCGGTTGTCCTCGTTGTGCTTCTCGTTGTACGACGTGAGGTCGGCGAGCGTGAAGCCGTCGTGCGCCGTGACGAAGTTGATGGACGCGCTGGGCATGCGGCCGCTGTGCTCGTACAGGTCGCTCGAGCCGGTCAGGCGGGAGGCGAACTCCGGCAGCGTCGACGGCTCGCCGCGCCAGAAGTCGCGCACGGTGTCGCGGTAGCGGCCGTTCCACTCGGTCCACAGGGACGGGAACCCGCCCACCTGGTAGCCGCCGTCGCCCAGGTCCCACGGCTCGGCGATCAGCTTGACCTGGGAGATCACCGGGTCCTGGTGCACGATGTCGAAGAACGCGCTCAGCCGGTCGACCTCGTGGAACTGGCGGGCCAGCGTGGCCGCCAGGTCGAAGCGGAACCCGTCGACGTGCATCTCCTCGACCCAGTACCGCAGCGAGTCCATGATGAGCTGCAGCACGGCGGGCGAGCGCATGAGCAGCGAGTTGCCGGTGCCCGTCGTGTCGAAGTAGTGCGCCTCGTCGCCGTCGACCAGCCGGTAGTAGGCGGCGTTGTCGATACCGCGGAAGCTCAGGGTGGGGCCTAGCTGGTTGCCCTCGGCGGTGTGGTTGTAGACCACGTCGAGCAGCACCTCGATGCCCGCCTCGTGCATCGCCTTGACCATGGCCTTGAACTCCATGACCTGCTGGCCACGGCTGCCGTAGCCCGCGTAGCCGTTGTGCGGCGCGAAGAACCCGATCGTGTTGTAGCCCCAGTAGTTGGTCAGCCCCTTGGCAGCCAGCGACGGGTCGGTGACGAACTGGTGCACCGGCATGAGCTCGATCGCCGTGACGCCGAGCCCCTTCAGGTGCTCGATGACGGCGGGGTGGGCGAGCCCCGCATACGTGCCCCGCAGCTCGTCCGGGACGTCGGGGTGGCGCATCGTGAGGCCCTTGACGTGCGCCTCGTAGATCACCGTCTCGTGGTACGGCGTGGCCGGCGGGCGGTCGTGCCCCCAGTCGAAGAACGGGTTGACCACCACGGAGACCATGGTGTGGCCCAGCGAGTCGGAGGACTCCGGCGTCGTGCCGGTGGTCGCCTGGTCCACGTCGTCGAACGCGTACGAGAACAGCGACGGGTCGCCGTCGAGGTCGCCGTCCACCGCCTTCGCGTACGGGTCCAGCAACAGCTTCGCCGGGTTGCAGCGGTGGCCCGACGCCGGGTCGTACGGCCCGTGCACGCGGTACCCGTACCGCGTCCCCGGGCCGACGCCGGGCAGGTAGACGTGCCACACGTGCGCATCGGTCTCGGTGACGGCGACGCGGGTCTCGGTGTCGTCGTCGGCCAGGAGGCACAGCTCGACCCGCTGGGCCACCGACGAGTAGAGCGCGAAGTTGGTACCCGTACCGTCGAACGTCGCGCCGAGGGGGTAGGGGCGCCCAGGCCAGGTCTGCATCCGACGATCATCACACCCCGGCGGGACCCGTGGGGGGAGATCTGCGTACCGGGCGTGCCGTCGGCGTGGAGGCTTGGGGAGGATCAGAAATACTGTGCCAAGCGGATGTGCGGCCGCTCGGGTTTCTGCGAGAATGTGTTCATGATCACGGGGGAACCCCAGTCCGCCACCGAACCGGCCGACGCACGTCCGACCGATCTGGTCGACGAGTCGAACGCCTTCTACGCACGCATCGCGCCGCCGGCCGTCCGCCGCGCCGCAACCCGCCGGGGCCTGCTCGGCGGCGGAGACGCCTCCAAGGCGCCGCGCAATCTCGCCGACTGCGCCCTCGACCCGATCTCCGGATCCTCGAGCGGCGTGTCCTGGGACGACCCGGAGGAGCTCTGACGGTCGCCACGGCCACCCTCTCTTTCGAGGTCTAGGTTGCTCCGTTCTGAACCGTTTCAGGGCGGAGCAACCTAGACCTCGAAGAGGGCTGCGACGGCCCGTCAGCGGGGTAGCCGCCCCGGGCCGACGGGGATGAGGCGCGGCATGCCCGCCGGCGCTACCAGGCTCAGGGCCAGGTAGCGCGCCTCTGCCCTGTGCAGGCGGATGTGCTCGTCGAGCGACCACTGCGGCCCGTTGGTCAGCGTCATGCCGCAGGAGCAGTCGATCTCCTCGCGGTCGCCGGCCAGATGCCGCACGAGCCCCACGGTGACGTGGGACGCGCGTGCGTCGGCCTTGGCCCGGTGCATGGCAGCGCTGACGGGCGCATGTTCGCTCACGCCCGCCAGACTAACCGCCCCCGCCAACCTGTTGAGTGCTGGGTATTTGTGGCAGTTCGGCCTCCTGGACCGCAAATATCCAGCACTCAACTGGGTCAGATGCGGTCGAGGGCCTGTTCGACGTCGTCCAGGAGGTCCGTCACGTCCTCCAGGCCTACCGACAGGCGGACGATCGACGGCGACACCTCGGCCTCCGTGCCGCGCACCGAGGCATGCGTCATCTCGCTCGGGTAGTTGACCAGCGACTCGACGCCGCCGAGCGACTCCGCGAGCAGGAAGACCTGGGTCGACTCGGCGAACGTGCGCGCGGCGCGCTCCCCGCCCGCCAGCTCCAGCGAGATCATGCCGCCGAAGCGCGACATCTGGTGCGCCGCGGTCTTGTGGCCCGGGTGGTCGGGCAGGCCGGGGTAGAGCACGCGGGCCACCGCGGGGAGCTCGACCAGGCGCTCCGCGAGCGTCTGGGCGCTCTCGGAGTGACGCTGCATCCGCACGGAGAGCGTCTTGATGCCCCGCGTGGTCAGGAACGCGTCGAACGGGCTGGACACCGCGCCCGCGGCGAACTGCACGTAGCGCACCTGCTCGGCGAGCTCCTCGCCGCCGTTCGCCACGACCACCGCCCCGCCGACGACGTCGGAGTGCCCGCCGAGGTACTTGGTCGTCGAGTGCACGACGACGTCGGCGCCGAGGTCGAGCGGGCGCTGGAGGGCCGGCGACGCGAACGTGTTGTCGACGACGAGGAGCAGGCCCGCCTCCCGGGCCAGCCCGGCCAGCGCGGGGATGTCGCTGATCTTCATCAGCGGGTTCGACGGCGTCTCGACCCACAGCATCTTGGACTCGGGCCGGATCGCGGCGCGGACGGCGTCGAGGTCGGCGGTGTCCACCGTCGTGTGCTGGATGCCGGCCTTGCCGTGGATGGTGCGGACAAGCCGGTGCGTCCCGCCGTACACGTCGTTCGGCACGAGCACGTGGTCCCCGGGCGCGAGCACGGCCCGCAGCAGGGCGTCCTCGGCGGCGAGACCGGACGCGAACGAGATGCCCTGGGCGCCGCCCTCGATGGCCGCGAGCTGCTCCTCGAGCGAGGTCCGGGTCGGGTTGCCCCCGCGCGAGTACTCGTACCCGCCGCGCAGCCCGCCGATGCCGTCCTGCGCGTAGGTGGACGTGACGTGGATCGCCGGGATCGCGTCGCCGGTCGTCGGGTCGGGGTGCTGTCCCGCATGGATCGCGAGGGTGTCGAATCGGCCTGGTCGGACGTCGGTCATGGTGCTCTCTCTTCGAAGGTTCAGAGCTGCTGAGCTGGTGGGGGAGGGGAGGCGCGGGCCCGGACGGGCGGCGCGGTAGGCGCGGGGGTCAGACGGCGAGGTAGTCGAGCAGGTCCGACCGGGACACCACGCCGAGCGCCTTGCCGCCGTCGGTCACGAGCAGGGCGGTGTCGGTCGCGAGCGCCGCGCGCAGCGCCCCGACGGGCTCGTTGACGCCGACGAGCGGCAGCGGCCTGCCGATGAGCCCGCCGACCTCGTCGGAGAGGTTGACCTTGCCGGCGAACACGCCGTCGAGCAGGTCGTCCTCGTGCACGGCACCGGCCACCTCACCGAGCACCACCGGTGGTTCGGCGGCGAGCACGAGCAGCTGCGAGACGCCCGTGCGCGTCATCCGGTCGATGGCGTCCCGGACCGTGTCGGTCCGGTACACGTAGACCAGGGGCGGGGTGCGGTCCGCCTTCGCGGCCAGGACGTCGGCGACCGTGTGGTCCTCGATCGCGGGCGAGAACCCGTAGGACCGCATCCAGGTGTCGTCGAAGATCTTGGCGAGGTAGCCGCGGCCGCCGTCGGGCAGCAGGACGACCACCACGTCGTCGGGGCCGAGGTCGCGTGCGGCGCGCAGCGCGGCGACGACGGCCATGCCGCTGGACCCGCCCACCAGGATGCCCTCCTCGCGCGCCAGGCGCCGGGTCATCGCGAACGACTCGGCGTCGTTCACGGCGATGATCTCGTGGGGGACGGTGGGGTCGTAGGCGGTCGGCCAGAAGTCCTCGCCGACGCCCTCGACGAGGTACGGGCGGCCGGTGCCGCCCGAGTACACGGAACCCTCGGGGTCGGCGCCGATGATGCGCACCGCGCCGTCGGACACCTCGCGCAGGTACCGGCCGGTGCCCGTGATGGTGCCGCCGGTGCCGACGCCCGCGACGAAGTGGGTCACCTTGCCCTCGGTGTCCCGCCAGATCTCGGGGCCCGTCGTCTCGTAGTGGGAGCGCGGGCCGTTCGGGTTCGAGTACTGGTCGGGCTTGAACGCGCCGGGGATCTCGCGCACCAGCCGGTCGCTCACCGAGTAGTACGACTCGGGGCTGTCCGGCGCGACCGCCGTCGGCGTCACCACGACCTCGGCGCCGTACGCCGTGAGCACGTCGCGCTTGTCCTTGCCCACCTTGTCGGGCAGCACGAAGACGCACCGGTAGCCGCGCTGCTGGGCGACCAGCGCGAGGCCGACGCCGGTGTTGCCGGAGGTCGGCTCGACGATGGTGCCGCCGGGCTTCAGCTTGCCCTCCCGCTCGGCCGCCTCGATGATGCGGCCGGCGATGCGGTCCTTGGACGACCCACCGGGGTTCAGGTACTCGAGCTTGACGAGCACGGTCGCGCTGGTCACGCCCTCGGTCACGCGGTGGAGCCGGACGAGGGGGGTGTTGCCGACGAGTTCTACTACGGAGTTGGCGTACTGCACCTGTTTTTCTTCCTGTTGCTGGGCGCGCGACGGTACGCGCGGACGACGGATGGGTCCGGGGTCAGCGACAGCAACAGGTGAGCGGTGCGAGCACAGGGCAACTCTAGGCCTACAAGCGGCTCAGTGCGAGTGCGCGATGCCCAGCTCGTGCATGCGTTCGTGTTCCTCGCGCTCCTTGATGCGCTGCGCGATGCGCGCCTGGACCTCCGCGCGGCGCAGCGGAGGCACGGTCTTGGGCGGTTGACGGCGTTCCGGCAGCGCGTCGAGCAGGCGAGTCACGATCTCCGTGATCTCCTGCGTGGCCTGCTCGACCGGCTCGCGTGTGGCGTCACTCACCTTGGTCACGCCCGTGACCTTGCGCACGAACTGCAGCGCGGCGGCGGTGATCTCTTCGTCGGTGGCGGCCGGTTCGAGGCCGCGGAGCGTCGTGATGTTTCGGCACATGCTCCGACCGTACGCCGGGCGGCGGCGCCGCGGGAGGGGCGGCGGGGTATGCCTTGGCGGGGGCGGCCGGTCGTGCGGCAGGGTAGGGGCATGCCATCTTCTGCCGACGCAGTCCCCGGGTCCGGGCCGCGGGCCCGGCTCGCGACCACCGTGCGCGAGGCCACCGCCGAGGACTGGCCGGACGTCTGGCCGATCGTGCGCGAGGTCGTGCGTGCCGCCGACACGTTCGCCTACGACCCCGCCATGACCGAGGCGCAGGCCCGGGCGGCCTGGCTGGACGTCCCGGTACGGGTGACCGTCGCGGTGCGCGACGGCGTCGTGGTCGGCACCGCGAACATGTACCCCAACCGGCCCGGCCCGGGCAGCCACATCGCCTCCGGCAGCATCATGGTCGACCGGGCCGTGCGGGGTACGGGCGCCGGACGGGCGCTCGTCGAGGACCTGATCGGCTGGGCTCGCCGCGACGGGTATGCCGCCATCCAGTTCAACGCCGTTGTCGACACCAACGCGGGCGCGGTCCACCTGTACGAGAGCCTCGGCTTCGTGACGCTCGGCATCGCGCCGGGCGCCTTCCGGCACCCCGAGCTGGGCGACGTCGGACTGCGGATCATGTGGCGCGAGCTGCGGGAGCCGCGCGTGCTGCGGGAGCCGGCCGGCCGGGCCGCGACCGGGGAGGCCGGTGCCTGACGGGGCGGCCCGGCCTCGGCCGGGGCGTCAGCCGTTCGGCTGCTCGCCGCTCCAGCGGGCGATGTCCTCGTCCGTGACCTCCACCGGGCCGGTGCCCGGCTGGGTGATCCGGATGTGGTTGCCGAACGGGTCGCGCAGGGCGCAGTCGATCCCGTACGGCTGCTCGACCGGCTCCTCGGTGAACTCGACGCCCTTGGCGCTCAGGTCGGCGTAGGTGCGGCGGCAGTCGTCGGTCGTGAGGATGCACGCGACCCCGAGCGCGCCCTTGGTGACCAGGTCCCGGACCTGGGCCGCGGCCTCCTCGCTCAGCGAGGGCGGCCCGGGCACCTCGAGGAGGAGATGGCGGTCGGGATCCTCGGGCAGGGAGACGGTGAGCCAGCGCATGAAGCCCATGTCGACGTCGTTGCTGACCTCGAACCCGAGCTTGCCGACGTAGAAGTCGAGGGCCTCGTCCTGGTCGAGGACGTACACGGAGGTGATGGAGATGTTCTTGAACATGCCCGCCACGCTACGGCCGGTCCGGTGGGGTGCGCTTCTCCGAAACTGCTCAGCCTGAGGCGGCCCGGTCCGCAGGGCGCAGCCAGCTCTTCGTGAAGCACACGGGAGCCGCGACCGGTCGCGTCCGCCGCCGGTACTCCGTCGGCGAGACGCCGACGACGTCGCTGAAGGTGCGGCTGAAGGTCCCGAGGCTGTTGAACCCGACCAGGAGGGCGACGTCGGTCACCGGGGTCGCGGTGTCGCGCAGCAGCGCCATCGCCCGCTCGATCCGGCGTCGCTGCAGGTAGCGGTGCGGCGTCTCCCCGAACGTCGCCTTGAAGGTGCGGCTGAAGTGCGACGGCGAGACATGGGCGATGCGGGCCAGCGCCGCCACGTCGAGCGGACCGGCGTAGTCACGGTCGATGGCGTCCCGGGCCCGCAGCAGCCACCGGTTCTCCTGCTCGCGCGGCGACATCGCCTGACCGGGCTTCAGGACTGCCTCCCGCGGAGGCGCCATCAAGACACCCAGGGCGACAACCAGGCACGCGCACGATCCGCACTCGCGGAATGCGTCCCGGATACGTCGGCCAGCAGCTTCACGAGGTCCGCAGCGTCGACGAGGCCGGCATCGAGCAAGGCGCCGACGAAGTTGCGGTCCTTCTCTCGCAAAGCGCAGAGCTTTGCCACGCAGACATCCTCGGCGGACAGGCACCAGCCCGTGAACTGCGGCTCGCCAGATAGTGCCGCTGTGTTCCGGTTCTGGACCTTGACGAGTCGATCCCGCCATCCGTCGGGCAGGATCGCAGTCGTGAGGTCGACGCCGTCGATGCTGAACCCGTGAAGCTCCTCGAATGGCGAGAGCTCGCCTGCGACTCCCTCGATGATGTCAGCGAGTCGTTCCGTCTCGTCGTTGTCGTCGGCGATCGGCAGGACGTCGATCTCCACCGACATCGTCGCCTGCGGTGGTAGGTCCTCCTCCCGGAACGTGCCGAGGATCGCCTGGGAGCCGACGACGATGATCTCCCGGTGGTCGATGATCTGGCAGGCCGTGCGGATCGCGTGCTCAAGCTGGTCGCGGCGCATCAGCTCGCCAGCCCCAGGACGTCGAGGCGCTGCTCCTGCGTGAGAACCCCGGTCATGGGTGAGACTTCCCGCATCTCCACGCTGTCGCGGTCCAGGCCGGTCAGGACCCGGTGCATCCCGAGCAGATCATGGTCGTCGACAAGCCGCTGCCAGCGGTCAAGGTTTCGCAGATGCGGCTGGCCGGTCACCTGGCCGCGGAGGCGGTCCAGGTTTCGAAGCATGATCGGCCGCCACATGGACATGGTCGTCTCGTCCAGACGCCGCGAGATCTCCCGGTGCAGTCGCCATGACCGTTCTTCGGATCGCCGCAGCCCTGGTCGCACCGGCTTTCGCACGACCTCGAGCCGGTAGCCCATGCAGGACAGCAACCGGTCGAGCATTCGATCGCTCAGCTCGACCCGCCCCGACAAGAACTGGCTGATGCTGGGCTGGCGCACGCCGCTGATCGACGACAGGTCGGACTGCGTGGTGCCGGTCTCTCGCATCACGTCACGCAGTAGCTCTCCACGTTCCATGGGCAGATCATAGCAGTTAGTGCTATATCGGGATGGCTCGGGTGGGCCGCTCAGCTGGCGTCGCCGAGGAAGGCCGCGTAGCCGTCCAGCAGGCGGGCTAGGCCGAACTCGAACAGCGAGTCGAGCGTGAGGTCGATGTCGGTCGACGTCGCAGCCGCGACGTGCGGGAAACGGCTCGGGTCGGCGACGGTCTGGAGGTCGGGCATGGTCCGGTCCATCCACTCCTCGTCGGTCAGGCCGTCGTCCTTCCTGGCCAGCGTCGCGGACTCGATGCCCATCCCGAGGCCGCGCACGAGCTGGAAGACCGACACCGTCAGGTGCATGCGGGTATCGATGTCGAGGGGACGGCCGGGAATCCGGCCGAACGCCGACAGCAGCGCCTCGGTGTGCGCCAGGCCGTGCGGCAGCACCTGCGGTCGCGTCATGGACATAACATGGGCGGCCCACGGGTGCCGCTGGAACGCGGCCCACATCGTGCGGGCGCACGCCTCGGCGCGGGCGCGCCAGCCGTCGGGCAGCGGCCGGGGCAGGGGCGAGGTGGCGTAGACGGTGTCGAGCATCCGGGCCAGCAGCTCGTCGCGGCTCCGGACGTGGCGGTAGAGCGACATCGTGGGGATGCCCAGGTCGGTGGCGATGCGCCGCATCGACAGGCCCCCGAGCCCTTCGGCGTCGGCCACCGCCATCGCGGCGCGGACGACGTCGGCGGTGTCCGGGACCCGCGGGGCGTCGCCGGGCCCCGCCGCACCCGCTGCGACCACCGTGCCGACCCCGCGCCGCACCTCCACGAGCCCGTCCCGGCGCAGGGCGTCGAGGACCCGGCTCGCGGTCGCCATGGCCACGCCGTGCTCGGCGACGATCCGTCGCGTCGACGGCACGGGATCGCCCGGGGTGAGCTCGCCGGACCGGATGCGGCCCCGGATCTCGTCGGCGATCCGTTCGTAGGTCGTGGTCATCCCGGCTCCCTGTACTAGTGCACTACATGGCTCGTTGGCAGTGCACCTGGCTCCTGACTTCGTGCTCGGCACGGTGCACTATCCGCTGTACTACCTGGCGATTTACCCAGCATAGGGCGCTGCGTACGGTGTACGAAACACCCACTCGAAGAACCACTGGAACAGGGAGCAGCCATGACCCACGTACTCGTCTCCGGCGCCAGCATCGCCGGACCCGCCCTCGCCTTCTGGCTCCGCCGGTACGGCTTCGACGTCACGGTCGTCGAGCGCAGCCCCGGCCCGCGCCCCGGCGGCCAGGGGATCGACGTGCGCGGCGCCGCCCGCGTCGTCCTGGACCGGATGGGCCTCACCGACCAGGTCCGCGCCGCCCACACGGGCGTGCGGGGGTTCGCCTACATCGACGCCGCCGGACGACGCACCGTCGAGATGCCCGCCGAGCTCTTGGGCCACTCGGGCGGGATCATCGCCGACATCGAGATCCTGCGCGGCGACCTCATGCGCATCATCATGGACGCCGCCGAGGGTGTGGAGTACGTCTACGACGACACCATCACGGCACTCGACCAGCGGCCCGACGGCGTGACGGTCACCTTCGAGCGGTCGGCGCCGCGCCGGTTCGACGCCGTCGTCGGGGCGGACGGCGTCTTCTCCACGACCCGCCGCCTCGCGTTCGACGGTGCGTGGCGCGCCGTCGACTCCGGGTACCACCGCGCGGTGTTCACCGCCGAGAGCGCCCAGGAGTCCGGCAGGGACTCCTGGGGTCTGGACGGCTGGGAGTTCCTGTACTCGATGCCGAAGGGCAACGGCGTCGGCGGTCGCAACGTGCTGCTGTACCCGGCGCACGGCGGGGCGCGCGGCATGGTGCACTTCGCGGGTGCCCCGGTCACCTACGACCGGCGCGACATCACCGGGCAGAAGCAGATCGTCGCCGACGTCCTGGCCGGCGAGGGCTGGCAGGTGCCGCGCCTGCTGGACGCGATGTGGGACGCCGACGACTTCTACTTCGACCGGCACGTGAAGATCGAGATGCCGTCGTGGCACCAGGGGCGGGTGGCGCTCCTGGGCGACGCCTGCACCGCCGGATCGGTCGGGATGGGCACCTCGCTGGCGCTGGTGGGGGCCTACGTGCTGGCCGGCGAGCTCGCCCGGTCCGACGGCGACCCCGGCCCGGCCTTCGCCGCGTACGAGGCGCGCATGCGGCCGTACGCCCAGGCCAACATGAAGCAGCTCCCGGGCGGGGCGCGGGGCTTCCTCCCGCCGACGGCCCTCGAGATCAAGGTCCGCACGACGGTGATGGGCCTGCTGCTCAAGACCCCGGTCGTCGGCCTGATGATGGGCGGCATCGACAAGGCGGTGGACGCGATAGACCTGCCGGACTACGCCTCCCTGGCGGCCAGGCAGGGTTGACCGGAGAGCCACCATGTTCGCGCCCCGGTGGCGCTGAGGGTGGCCGCCGTGCGCCGGTGCGGCCCACGGCGGCCACGACCGTCGCGGTGACGGTCCAGGCGGCGTCAGCCGCAGTTGCGCCAGCCGGTCACGAAGCTGTCGTACAGGCTCCCGGCCGAGATCTCGCCCTTGACCTTCACGCAGTGCCCGTTCGTTTCGTTCCGGTACGACGCGCCGGCGTACGAGGCGTACGTGCCGTAGTCGTAGGAGTTCCGGTCACCGCTGTCCAGCACCCTGTTGTTGTTGTCGTCCACCCACAGCGAGACCCCCGTCGGCACGCTGCCCGACACGTAGTTGTAGGTGATGACGCAGTTCTGACCGCCGCTCACCGACGAGTACCAGAGCTCGGTGCGCCCGAGCGACGTGCCGCCGTCGGTGAGGTACCACGTCTCCAGCTTGGTGCCGGAGCACGACGACTTGATCGGGCCGAACGACTCGGCGCTCGCGGGCGTCGCGAGGAGCGTGACGGCGGCGAGGGCACTGATCACTACGGCTACGGGTCGTCTGAACCTCATGGTTGTCTCCTTTGAACGGACCTGGTTCGGGCTTGCCACGGTGTGACGTGCCCCCTTGGGACAAGAAGAGCGAGCCCCACGCGGAGCAGTACACGGAGCGCCGCCTACGATGCGAGGCGTGACCGTGTCGCGTCGGAAGAACCACCAGATCGCCGTGCTGGTGCTGGAGGGCGCCAAGCCGCTCGATGTCGGCATCCCCGCGCAGGTGTTCTCGAACCGGCCGAGCATGCCCTACGAGGTGCGGGTCTGCGGCGCCGCGCCCGGGCTGGTGACCGGCGGCGACGGCCTCTCGTACCACGTGGCCGAGGGCCTGGACGCGCTCGAACGGGCGGACACCGTGTTCGTCCCCGGCTACCGGACGCCGGCCGCCGCCGACCCGCCCGCCGTCGTCGTCGACGCGCTCAAGACCGCCCACGCGCGCGGTGCGCGGCTCGCTGCCATCTCGACCGGGGCGTTCGCCCTGGCCGCGACCGGGCTGCTCGACGGCAGGCGCGCGACCACGCACTGGCACTACACGAAGGCACTCCGCGAGCGTCATCCGCTGGTCCAGGTGGACGAGAACGTGCTGTTCGTCGACGAGGGCGGGGTGCTCACGTCGGCGGGCGCCGCGTCCGGCATCGACCTGTGCCTGCACCTGGTCCGGCGCGACCACGGCGTCGGGCTGTCCAACCATGTCGCCCGCAGGCTGGTGGCCGCGCCGTACCGCAGCGGGGGACAGGCGCAGTACGTGCCGCGCAGCGTCCCCGAACCGCTCGGTGACGTGTTCGCCGACACGCGTGCCTGGGTCCTGGAGCACCTTGCCGAACCGCTGACGCTGGACGCGCTGGCGCGCAACGCGCGGGTCTCGGCGCGCACGTTCTCGCGGCGGTTCGTGGAGGACACCGGGTACACGCCCATGCAGTGGGTGCTCCGGGCGCGCGTGGACCTGGCGCGGGAGCTGCTGGAGCGCAGCGACCTGAGCGTGGAGCAGATCGCGCACCGCGTGGGGCTTGGCACCGCGGCGAACCTGCGTCTGCACTTCCACCGGATCCTGGGGACGTCCCCGACGGAGTACCGGCACACGTTCTCCGCCTGAGCTGTCTGACGCGTCGGGCGAGGTAGGGTGTGGCGAGATCCTTGCGGGCGGTGGCGTTATGTCTGGCGTGATGCTTGCGCACCATGGCGTTCCAGCCGCTTTCGACGCCGGGGCGGCAGGCAGAGCATGGAGGCATGACACGCATCGCCATCAACGGCTTCGGCCGCATCGGACGTAACTCCCTCCGTGCCCTGCTCGAGCGCGACAGCGCCCTCGAGGTGGTCGCGATCAACGACCTCACCGCCCCGGACGCGCTCGCTCACCTGCTCAAGTACGACAGCGCGCTCGGCCGTCTCGGCCGCCCCGTCGAGGTCGACGGCGACGAGCTGGTGGTCGACGGACACCGCATCAAGGTCCTCGGGGAGCGCGAGCCCGCCAAGCTGCCGTGGGCGGAGCTCGGCGTCGACATCGTGCTCGAGGCCACGGGCCGGTTCACCTCCGCCGACGCCGCCCGGGCGCACATCGACGCCGGCGCGCGGCGGGTGCTGGTCAGCGCTCCGTCGGCGGGCGCCGACGTCACGCTCGCCTACGGCGTGAACACCGACGTCTACGACCCGGCCCAGCATGTGATCGTCTCGAACGCCTCGTGCACCACGAACGCGCTGGCCCCGCTGGCCGCCGTCCTGGACGACCTGGCCGGGATCGAGCACGGCTTCATGACCACCGTGCACGCCTACACCCAGGAGCAGAACCTGCAGGACGGGCCGCACCGCGACCTGCGCAGGGCCCGCGCCGCCGCCGTCAACATCGCGCCGACGACGACGGGCGCGGCCAAGGCGATCGGCCTGGTGCTGCCGAACCTGA
The DNA here is from genome assembly GCF_042726755.1 of Promicromonospora sp. NPDC060271. NCBI lineage: Bacteria > Bacillati > Actinomycetota > Actinomycetes > Micrococcales > Promicromonosporaceae > Promicromonospora > Promicromonospora sp. NPDC060271. The sequence continues at coordinate 70,364 of NZ_JBHXBG010000003.1, forward strand.
ACGGCAAGCTCTCGGGCGACTCGATCCGCGTGCCCGTGCCGGTCGGCTCGCTCGTGGAGCTCAACACGACGGTCGAGCGCGAGGTCACCCGCGACGACGTCCTCGCGGCGTACCGCACCGCGGCCGACGGCAGGCTCAAGGGCATCCTCGACTACTCCGACGAGCCGCTGGTCTCCAGCGACATCACGGGGGAGGCGGCATCCGCCGTCTTCGACGCCGCGCTCGTCCGCGTCGACGGCAAGCACGTCAAGGTGGTCGCCTGGTACGACAACGAGTGGGGCTTCTCCAACCGCGTGATCGACACGCTGGAGCTCATGGCGCGCGACTGACCCGTTCGCCGGCACGGGACGTCCCGGGGCGACTACTACCCCGCGAGGTGTGTTGCGGAAGGTAGACAGTGTCTACTGTCCGCAACCCACCTCGCCGACGTGGTGTTTCCCCGGCGTCGGCGTCAGGGAACGACCGAGGCCGCGGCGTCCGCGACCCAGCGCCTCTGCCGCCGGGTCTCCACCGCGCGCGGGTGGTAGTTCGCGCGGACCCAGGCCACGGCGTCCTCGGCGGGGACCCCGCTCATGACCGCGAGGACCGAGAGCGCGGTACCCGTCCGTCCGATCCCGCCGCCGCACGCGACCTCCACGCGTTCGGACGCCGCCCGCGTGTGCGCCTCGCGCAGCGCGGCCACCGCCTGCTCGGTCGAGTCGGGCAGGCGGAAGTCACGCCACCGGACCCACCGGTACTCCCAGCCGGGCACCCGCGGGTCACGGCCGAGCAGGTAGACGGCGAAGTCCGGGGCGGGCGCGTCCCGGCGCGGTCGTCGCAGCCCCGTGCCCCGGACGCGCCGTCCGTCGGGCAGCTCGACGACGCCGTCGGTCAGGTCCCACTGATTCATCGCCCCAGCGTAATGAGCCACGAGTTTCGTGGCCGGTCTCTGAGCTGGTCGCCGGTCCAGCCGGATCGCCGGTCGAGCTCGTCGGGACCAGGTCTCGACGAGCTCGACCAACGAAGGACCTAGAAGGTCCAGCGTTGCGCCTCTGCGCCGGTGCAGGTGCGGATCTCGAGCCGCTGACCGTCGTGCAGGGGAGTGCCGCCGACCGCCGTCAGGCACTTGCCCGACTGTGGGTTCACCACCGCCCGGGAGGCGGACTGGTAGGTCCAGTTCTGCGCACCGGTCCCGTTGCAGGTCCACAGCTGCACGACGGCGCCGTCGGCCGTGCTGCCGCCCGAGACGTCCATGCACTTGCCGAGCGCGCTCAGCGTGGAACCGGACCGGGCCCAGGTCTGGGCGGCGTTGCCGCTGCAGTTGACGATCTGGAGCGGGTTGCCGTCGGCCGGGTCGGCCCACGGCACGTCGACGCACATGCCGTTGGCGGCGCGCACCGGCCCCGTGCCTGCCGGGAGGGTCGAGGCGCCGCCGTCGCCCCCGCCGCCGTCGGACCCGGCGATGGGCGTCGCCGCACCCTGGAACGGGTCGAGCTGGATGTACGCGGCGGACGGGTTGCCGTCGTGGACCAGGGACTCCTGCGCCAGGACGTCGTCGAACGCGAAGCCGTAGGCCTTGCCGTTCGCCATCTGCTGGTGGATGTACTTGGAGTAGTAGTCGGTGACGGAGTCCTGGTAGAAGCCGGAGGTGCTGGTGCCCGGCTGCGTGGTGGTGGTCAGGAGCGTCGAGCGGTGGAAGCCGGCGCACAGCGTGCGGGCGATGGCTCCGATGTCGTTGTTCGGGGCCGCCAGATCCTTGTAGCAGCCGAAGACCGAGTCGCTCGACGGCTTGCGGAACTCCGTGACGTACGCACCGGACGCGTTCGTGAACCGCATGACGCCGTTGACCACGCGGCCCGTGAACCGGGCGGCCGGGTCGTAGGAGTAGGGCGCGACGATGAGGTTCTCGTTGGTGTACTTGGCCCAGACCCGGTCGATGTAGCTGCCCAGGATGTTCGCGTCGATCTGCCCGGTCCCGATGGCGTGGCCGGGGGCGAGGACGCGCAGCAAGGACCCGTCGGGGGCGCGCTGCGCGAGGTTGTTCCAGCCGGGCGTGCCGGCCAGCGCGTTGACGACGTTCTGATAGCCGTCGGGCTTGAGCATCCCTGTGCTGATCACCGTGCCGTCGGCCTTGCGCAGGCCCGTCTGGTACGGCGCCGAGAGGAAGTCGACCTGGGTGCTGTTGATCCACAGGCCGGAGTCGTTGAGCGTGAACTCGGTCCAGCTGAACAGCTTGTTGCGGTTCGGGTCGCTCGGGTTCTGCACCGCCGGCTGGACCAGGCGGCCGTCGTTGACGACCTTGAACGAGAGCTTGCTGCCGTACGAGAAGTAGACCCGGCCGGACATCTTGGGTAGCTGGATGGTCTTCGACTGCCCGTCCGCCGGGCCGGCGATCGAGGCGTCGGGGGCGTCGACCGGCGTCCCGCCCACGGTGGGCCAGGGGTGGAACGTGCCTCCGGCGTCGGACCAGCCGAGCCGGCCCGTGTGCGGGTCGCCCAGGACGTAGATGAAGACCTGGTCACCGCGGCCGGAGTCGTTGGTGATGGTCAGGGGGATCGTCGCGGGGACGGCGGCGGCGGGTTCGGGCTGGGTGACGACGAGTGCCGTCGCGGTGACGGCGAGCGCGCCGAACGCGGCGATCGCGTTGACCAGCCTGCGGAGTCCGGGCCTTCGAGTGCGTGACCGTGTTCGAGACATTGGCAGATCTCCTTGGTTCCGGTGGTACGTCGTTGTACTTACGGGACTGTCAGCAACAAAGCGGATATTAGTGAGGATTCCTGACTATGTCACTAGCCGGGCGCGATCTCGTGAGTGGACGGCGGCCCGGCTAGCCTCGATCGAACTGGACTCCGGCCGATCGAGGCTCGTCGAGGAGGGCCCCATGAAGGTGACCAGCAAGCCGCGCCACCGCACCGTCGACGTCGACGGGCTCGAGATCTTCTACCGGGAGGCGGGGGACCCGGCAGCCGTGGGGCAGCCCTGCGTGCTGCTGCTGCACGGCTTCCCGAGCTCGTCGCACCTCTTCCGGCACGTGATGCCGCCGCTGGCCGAGGTGGCCCGGGTGGTGGCTCCGGACCTGCCGGGCTTCGGGTTCTCCGCGTCCCCGGGCGTCGACGAGTACGAGTACACGTTCGCGCGGCTCGCGGACACGGTGGAGGCGTTCCTGGACCGGATCGGGGTCGACCGGTTCTTCGTGTACCTGCACGACTTCGGCGCCCCCGTCGGCTACCACCTCGCCACGCGGCACCCCGAGCGGGTCGCCGGCCTCGTCGTCCAGAACGGCAACGCGCACGACGACGGCCTGGGCAGCCAGTGGGACAGCGCCCGCGCCTTCTGGGCCGACCCGTCGGAGGAGAACCGGGCCCGCCTGCCCGAATGGCTCAACTACGAGGGCGTCCGCGACGAGTACGTGAGCGGGCTGCCGGACCGTGTGCGTGTGCTCCAGCCGCCCGAGTCGTGGCACCTGGACTGGGGGCGGATCTCGCGGCCCGGGAACCTGGAGGCCCAGTTCGAGCTGTTCCGTGACTACGCGAGCCATGTCGCCCGGTTCGACGAGATCGCCGACTACCACCGCAGGAGCCAGCCGCCGTGCCTGGTGCTGTGGGGCCGCCACGACACCTACTTCGACCTGGCCGAGATCATGGGCTACGCCAGGGTGCTCGACCGGCTGGAGATGCATGTGTACGACGCCGGGCACATGCTGCTGGAGACCCACTGGCCCGAGTGCGCGGCGGTGATGGGGGACTTCGTCAGCGCCGTGGCTGCCGCTGGCTGACGGCGGCGGGGCGCGTACGCGACACGGACGAGCGGGGCGGGCACC
>NZ_JBHXBG010000004.1:0-73914 GCF_042726755.1 Promicromonospora sp. NPDC060271
CACCTCGGCGTCCGCCCCCACGCCGTCACCATGCGCCTACGCCGCGCCGAAGAACGCCTCGCCGGCGCCTTCGCCGCCGCCCACGCCCAAGGCGTGGGCGAACCCGAGTGCCGCACCACCCGCGCCGCCATGCACGACTACCTCAAAGGACGCCTCCTACCCCGCCGCCAACGGCGCCTGGAGGTCCACATGGACGGCTGCGGCGAATGCACCCGCGCGTTCGTCGACGTCCGCGAGGTCTCCTGGATGCTCCGCGACCTCGGACAACACCTCATCGCAGGCGGCTGGGCCACCGGAGCCGTTGGCGCGGTCGGCGCCGTCGGTGCCGGTGCCGGTGGGGCGCGGCCACGCTCGTTCGGCAAGAAGGAGACCGCCGTCGCCGCCGGCGTCCTGGCCGCGCTGGCGATCGGCGGCGCCGCCGCGGCGATGATCGCCAACCAGGCCGACCAGCCCCCGATCCAGGCGATCGAGGATGCCGGAGCCGGTGACGGAGCCGGCGGCGGTACGGGTGGTGGGGGTGCCGGTGGCGGCGGTGGCGCGCCGGGCTCTCCTGAGGAGGCGACACAGGAGCGGCCGCCGTCGATCCCGCCTGCCGACCCGGCGCCGCGCCCGGCCACCACGCCCAAGGAGGACGCCGAACCGGCGCCGGCACCCGAGCAGCAGGTTGCCGACCCCGAGCCCGCTGACGACAACCCGCCGGCCGCCGAACCGGCTCCTGGCGGCGGCGCGGACCGGCCCGACCCCGTGAAGCCGCCGACCCAGCCCCAGCCCGAGCCGGAGCCCACCGAACCGCCGAACCCGCCCGAGCCTACGGATCCGCCGGACCCCCCGGATCCAACGGATCCCCCGGACACCCCGGACCCGGAGACCCCTGGCCCCGGCGCGGCACTGGACGCCCTGCTCCTCAGCCTGGGTCTCTCCGACCTGCCCGGCATCGACCTCGCCACGATGACGCTCGACGAGATCTGGGCACTGTTCTTCGGCACGGTCGGCGGAAACGCCGGCCAGGCCGCCGACGACGCTCAGTCAGCGGTAGGGAACTGATGGCGATGCGGGCCCGACACCCGGCCCGCATCCCCGCAGCGCTGTGCGAACGCACAGCATTGCTGGGCGACAGCCCAAGATCGACGACCGACGCCGTCCGCACCTTCCATGCGCGTGCGTTCTTTGCGAGCATGCACGACCGAGGTTTCGTGGAACGTGATGGCACGCGGCGCGCTGTCGCGTGCGGGAGGGAGTCGGCGTGACGGTCACCAGCGCGGACCTCAGCCAGTGGGCAGCGCACCGTCGTGCTGTCGTCTTCACGGTCTCGCGACGGGTACCCGGTATCGACCCGGAGCTGGCGGCGAGCCGCGGGCTCGAGCTGCTGTGCGTCGAGCTCATGAGAGGCGGCGTCTCCGACCCGGTCGCCTTCTGGAGCGCAGCGGCCGTGGACGCGGCCCGCGAGATGGCGCACGAGGACCCCTCGGCGGACGAGCAGACCGCGCGTGCGGAAGCCCTCAGCGCACCGGTCCGCCGCGCTCTGGACTTCGAGGTGCTGACCACGGCGATGGAGCGGCTGCCCGCCGGTGATCAACAGCTCCTGTGGGACCATCACGTGGGGTCCCGCCCGGTCGCCGCGATCGCCGACGAGATAGGCGTGCTGCCCTACGCCGCCAAACGCCGCCTCCGTCGCGCCGAGAACCGGCTCGCGAGCAGCTTCGCCGAGACGCACACCGGCGCGGCCGACAACGCCGAGTGCGAGTCCACCAGGGCCTCCATGCACGACTTCGTGCGGAACCGTCTCCTGCCGGGCCGCCGGCAGACGGTCGAGGACCACATGGTCCAGTGCCCGGGCTGTACCAGGGCCTTCGTCGACGTCCGGGAGTCGTACTGGATGCTGCGCGCCGCCGCACCCGTTCTCCTGCTCGGCGCGGCGGCCGCGACGGAGACGGGCACTGCGTTCGCGGCAGCGGGCGCCGGCGCGACCGGGGCCGGGCTGGGCGGCGGGCTCGCCGCCCTCGGCACCCGAGTGGTCCTGACCGTCCGCAGCGCGCTGACCGATCCGGTGAGCCTGACGGCCACCGTGGCCGGCGGACTCTTCCTCACCACTGCCGTCACGACGGGGGTGACCGGCATCGAGGGCACGCCTGCTCCCCTCGAGACCGGGACGGTCTCCGTCTCCACGCCTGACCGTGCGGGGACGGCGGTTCGGGACGCGACGCCGACCTCCCGGGCGGCCGACCCGACGAACCTTCCCGAGCCGACCGGTTCGGTCACGCCGGACCTGGCGGAGGGTAGTGGCCTCCCCCCGGGCCTCACGAAGAAGACCGGGCAGCCGCCGGGCCTCGTGAAGCAGGACGACGTACCGCCCGGCCGGGCTGACGACCCGGACGGCTCGGGCGGCCCCGACACCCCGGACGCCACGACCCCACCGAGCGAAACCGGGAACGGCAAGACCCCGCCCGGCCTCGCGAAGAAGGGCGGGGTCCCACCGGGTCTGGCCAAGAAGGACAAGATCCCGCCCGGCCAGGCCAAGAAGGACGAGGTCCCGCCGGGTCAGGCGGAGGACAAGGTCCCGCCCGGCCAGGCGAAGAAGGACAAGATGCCACCGGGCCAGGCCAAGAGGAACCACGCCTCGCCAGACACCTCAGGTTCTGCGTCGAGCCACGGATTCGCCGCCGCCTGGACCAGGACCGACCGAGGAGCGGACATCCCGCACCAGCTCTTGGACGCACACGGACCAGGCATCGAGTGGGTCGCTGGACGAGACCACCGGCCGGTACCGCCCGATCACACCCGTTCCAGGAGGACCAGCACCTCGTAGTGCGAGGTCTGCGGGAACATGTCGAGCAGTCGCGCCCGCACCGGCCGGAGCGACGGCATCGCGGCGAGGTCCTTGGCGAGTGTCGTCGCGTTGCAGCTCGAGTACAGGACGTGCTCGATCCCCGAGGTCTCCAGCCACTGCGCCAGGTCCGCGCCGATACCTCGGCGCGGCGGGTTGACGATCACCATCTCGGGCAGGTCGGGGGCGTCCGGCCCGACCGCGAAGGCGGTCGCGTCACCCACGGCGAACGTGACGTCCCGGAAGCGGGCCGCCCCTGCGCCGTCGCGCAGCTTCTCCACGGTGCCCGACGCCGCGGCCACCGCCTCCGCGCTGATCTCGATACCCGTGACGACGCGCCCAGGTGCGGCGCAGTGCAGCGCGAAGCCACCCACCCCGCAGTACAGGTCCCAGACGCTGCTCGGGTCGAGCTCGGAGACCCAGGCACTGGCCTGCCGGTAGAGCTCGGTCGCGACCGCGGTGTTGGTCTGGAAGAAGCTCTGCGGGCGCAGATCGAGCGTGATGTCGTCGATGCGCATCGGGAGCGTGGTGCGCTCGGTGAGCGGGATCTCGAGGTCGCCCTCCAGCACCGCGGCATGCGCCGGCTGGATGTTCGCCGAGGCCACGGCCAGCGCCGGAAGCTCAGCCTGCAGCGACGCGAGGTGCTTGCGGATCCGCGCGATCGCCTCCTGGGAGCGCAGCACGAACCGGACCATGAGCTCGCGGTCGGGCGACAGGGTCACCAGCAGGTACTTGAGCTCGCCGCGCTGCTGCGCGCGCTTGCCGACGCCCGAGACCTGGTACGGCTCCAGGTTCGCACGCGTGACGAACGCGGCAAGGGGAGCGAAGGAGGCCTGCAGGGCGTCCGGGTAGAGCCCGCAGTCCGTGAGGTCGACGCCGTGGCCTGCCCTGTCGAGGATGCCGAGGACAGGCTCCGCCACGGTACCGCTCACCACCATCTTCGCCTTGTTGCGAAAGGCGGACTCGGCGCTGCTGACTGGGGGCAGCCAGGTCAGGGCCGAACCTGTGGACAAGTCTGTGGGCGAGACCGACGAACCAGCCGTTGGGTCGGCTGCCGACCTGCCTGCCAGGACGGGGGCGAGGAGCGCGGCGACGTGCCGCTCCTTGTCGAGCACCTGGGTGGGGTAGTCGATCTCCAGGAGGGTGCAGGAGTGGCAGCGGCCGGCGTCGTAGTGAGGGCACTGCACGCCTCCATTATCCAACCCGCACGCAAACGCCCTGATCAGCGCCGACGCACCGCCATCAGCCCGCGTACTCGAAGTGCCACGGCTCCTCGCGGCCACCGCCCGCGCGCGCCCACTCCGGGTGGTGCCAGCCGAGCTTTGGCCCGTTCGCGGCGAGCCACGCGTACTCCGGCCGGCCGAAGCGGAAGCCGTCGTCCACCGGCACGTCCACCGCCAGCGCCAAGCCGTGGTTCGAGGTTCCCGGCGCCGCGACCTGCCCGCTGCCGAACTCGTCGAGCGCCTGGAGCTGCCAGTCGTAGGGCCGGTAGCCGTACTCCACGCGCAGCGGCTTGCCGAACTCCGCCTCGAACCGGGCGCCGAGCTTCTTCCAGGCCTCGGCCGCGTCGCAGCGCAGGTACTGGTCCTGTCCCTCGGGGCCGACCCCGACCTTGCACAGCTCGTCCACGTCGAGCCGACCGTTGGAGCCGTCGGCGACCGTCGCGCGCGCGTCCCACGCCGCCGCCTCGATCGCGGCTCGCGCTGCCTCGCGCCGCTCGCCGAGCGCCTGGACGGCGCGCAGGTCGTCCAGGTTCGCCCCGGCCGCGAGCGCCGCCTTGCCCTCGGCGCGACGGGTCATGAGGTCCTTGCGGACGGCCGATGGTGCGCCCGTCTCGGCGGTCCAGGTCAGGGTGTACGCGGAGTCGCGCACCGAGATCTCGAGCTGGGCGGTGACCGAGGTGAGCGTGGCCCTCGCCGTCTTGAGCCGGGCGGCCGTCTTCTTCGCACGTTCCGCCGCCGCGGTGGCCTCGGCCTGCGCGTCCTTGCGGTTCTGCCGCCACTGCCGGTTCGACGCCTGCACGTCCTCGGTGGCCGCGACGAGGGTGGTCGCCGTCGTGTGCATGGTGATCGCCCACTCGGTCGCCGCGGCCTCCAGCGCGTCGATGTCCTCGGGCGCGTCGAGGGCCGCGGTGCCGGGCTCGGGTACGGCCGGCGGCTGCGTCGCGCCGAGCTCCCTGGCGGCCGCGATGTGGCCGGCGAGGTCGTCGCGGACGCCGGCGTCGACCACCTTGCCCGCGGAGGCCGCGAGGACCTTTTCCGCCGTCGCGATCTGCTGGGCCAGACCCTCCTGGGTCGCGCGCCCTTCGTCGACCGCCTGGACGACGTCGGCGTGCGCGTCGGCGAGCTGCGTGCGCTCCCGCTCGTTGCCCACGTGGACGAGCGCGAAGACGATGCTGACCACCAGCGCTACTGCCGCGGCGACCAGGAAGACCACCAGCGGTCGCATCGACCCGCCGTCCGACGGGGCACGGTCCCTGCCGGGCGTCGCGCCCTGGTGCCGGGCCTCGTCCGGTGCCTCGGCCGTGGTGCCATGGGGCGGGCTCGACTCGAGGGCGGGGTCGAGTGGCGGTCCGGCGGGTGCGGGCGGCTCCGCGTTGAGGGGCATGGCCCGAAGTTTGGCGAATCTACGGCCGGGACGCTAATTCCCCGCGCGCTCCGCGAGGTTCTTGAGCTTGTCGACGTACAGCTCGACCTCGCTCTTCTCCCAGTCCGGGATGTTGGTGTTGTCGGCGCGGAGGCCGACGGACCTGTCGGTCAGCTCGCGCAGGATGTCGGCGTGGCCGGCGTGCCGGGCGATCTCGTCGCTCACGTGGATGATGATGCGGAACAGCGTGACCTCGCTGTTCGACCACCACGGCACCCGGCCCGGGGCGTCCAGCGGGAGCGTGTCGATGGTCTCGTCCGCGAACGCCCAGGCCCGGCGGTAGAGGTCGGTGACGGACGCGACGGACTCGTCGGCGGTGGCGTACCAGTCGGCCTGCGGGTCCTCCTCCCACCGCTGTTCGGAGACGACCTCCTCAGGGGTGGGCCACTCCTTGCCGAAGGTCGGCCCGAAGTAGCCGATCTCGATGTTGGCGCAGTGCTTCACGAGGCCCAGCAGGTTGTTCCCCGAGGGCACCAGGGGCCAGCGCGCCTGCTTCTCCGTGAGGCCCTCCAGCTTCCACAGGAGGGCCTCACGGGTTTCCTGCAGGTACTTCTTCAGGACCTGCTTCTGCTCGAGCTCACCCGGGCCGGTCACGCTGTCAGTCGTCTGCGCCATGGGGACAGTGTGTCCTCAGGCACTGACACTCACCCAGCCTTTTGCGCCCGGCCGCGCTTCTTCGGCTTGCGGTGCAGCCACCACTCGGCGAACAGCAGGTTCGCGACGAACGACATCCAGGCCGACGCGATCGCGGCCCCCTCGATCTCGGGCGAGCCGAAGCCGATGTTCGGGTCGGTCAGCGCCCCCGGGACGTAGACGGCGATGAGAAAGGTGGACCAGAACCTGTTGGCCACTATCGAGAAGGCCAGTGCCGTGCTGCGGACCATCCACTCCCGGTGATCGGCGAAGCGCCGCTGTCGTACCGCGCGGTAACCGAGCAGGGTGAACGTCAGGAGCAGGGTGCCCATCACCGTGTTCGCCACCTGCTGCGCCACGCCGGCGCTCGGGAACTGTGCGACGACGAGCGCCGCGACGGCGGTCGGGATCGCGGACGCCACGTAGACCCGGCCGCTCCAGCGGTGCACGTGCGGATGGTGCGCGCGCAGCCACGGCCAGAGCTGCAGCACGCCGGCGCTCAGCATGATCGACCCAGCGAAGATATGGGTCACGAGCGCCGAGTAGAACGCGGGACCCCGGTCCGTCGGGACGAGGGACTGTGCCGGGTCCAGGCCCACGTAGCGTGGCAGGGCGGTCGCGAGGAACACTGCCGTGATGATCGCCAGGGGCGCGATCCAGGGACGCCGCCACCAGCGGATCTTCCTGGGCGCGCCGGCCGGTGCCGGTGCGGTGGTCGTGTCGGTCGCCATGTCCTGCCTGCTTTCGTCGGGTCGGAAGGTCGGGACGTGCACCACGTCAGCGCCGGGCACGGAACGCCAGGCCGGCCGCCACCGCGAAGAGCAGGCCGAGCCCCACGCACCAGCTGACGGCGAGCATCGCCACGCCCGTCGGGTCCGCGGTCGCCGCGACGTCACCCGAGAGCAGGTTGCGCACCGTCTCGATCACCGGCGTCACCGGCTGGTGCTCCGCGAAGCCGCGCAGCCACGACGGCAGCTCGTCGACGGGTACGAAGGCGCTCGACACGTAGGGCAGGAACATCACGAAGAACGAGAAGCCGCCGGCGGCGTCGGGCGACCGGACGAGCACGCCCACCAGGGCGGCGAGCCAGGTGATCCAGCCGACGAACAGCAGGATCATGCCCACAGCGGCGAGCCACTCCAGGACGGAGGCCTCGGGCCGGAAGCCCAGCAGCATCGACACCCCGAACACGATCGCGGTGGTCACCAGGTTCTTCGCGAGGCTCGCGACCACGTGGCCCGAGAGCACGGTCCAGGCGGTCATGGGCATGGACCTGAGCCGGTCGACCATGCCGCTCGACATGTCGCGCTCGACGGCGAGCGCGGTGTTCGCCGCGCCGAACCCGGCCGCCAGCAGGATCACGCCCGGCGTCACGTAGTCGATGTAGTCCGTGCCGATGTCGACGGCGCCGCCGAAGACGAGCACGAACATCAGGAGGATGATCACGGGCAGCACGACCGCCGTGATCATGGCGTCCACGTCCCTCGAGACGAGGCGCAGGCTGCGCGCCGCCATGGTCGAGACATCGCTCACGAGGTGCGTCATGCCGCCACCCCCGCCGTCCGTGCCGAGCTGTCCTTGCCCGCGTGCCCGGTCAGGGTGAGGAAGACGTCGTCGAGGCTGGGCACCCGCACCTCCCAGTGCTCCGGTGTCACTCCCGTTGCCTCGACCGCGGCGAGCACGGCTCGTACGTGCCCGACCGAGCCGTCGGTGGGCACGCGTACCCGCGTTCCGTCGAGGGTCGCGACCCCGAGGGCGGGGGCCACGCGGCCGACGTCGGACAGGGTGGCGAACGTCAGCTCGACGCCCGCCTCCCCGACCTGGCTCTTGAGCTGAGCGGGGGTGCCGTCGGCGACGATCCGGCCGCCGTCGACGAGCGCCACCCGCTGCGCGAGCCGGTCCGCCTCCTCCAGATACTGGGTGGTGAGGAACACGCTGGTGCCTTCGTCGACGACGTCGCGGACGACGTCCCACAGCGCCTGCCGCGACCTCGGGTCGAGGCCCGTGGTGGGCTCGTCGAGGAACATGACACGTGGCCTGGTCAGCAGGCCCGCTGCCAGGTCGAGCCGCCGACGCATGCCGCCGGACCACGTGCCGACCTGCCGGTGCGCCGCGTCCGACAGGTCGAACGCCGTCAGCAGCTCCGCCACGCGGTCGCGCACGACGCGGCGCGGGAGATGCGCGAGGCGGCCCATCATCGTCAGGTTCTCGGCGCCCGACTGCTTGTCGTCGACGGCCACCTGCTGTCCCGTGAGGCTGATGAGCTCGCGGATCCGGCGCACGTCCCGGACCACGTCGAACCCGGCGACCGTCGCGCGGCCCGCGTCGGGCCGCAGCAGCGTCGCCAGGATGCGGACGGTAGTGGTCTTGCCCGCACCGTTGGGGCCGAGCAGCGCGAGCACCTGCCCCTCCTCGAGCTCCAGGTCGAGTCCGTCCAGCACGGGCGGGCCCGACGAACCTCGTCTGGCGAAGGACTTGTGCAGGCCTTCGGCCGTCACGATCGCTGTCATCGTCTCTCTCCTCCTGGCGGCAGCCAGTTACTGTGTATGGCCTACGCGTTTTAGTGTGGGGCGTAAACAGTATGTGGTCAAGAGAGTTTCGGATCGGCTCGGACGGCTGATCAGGGCAGGATGGGATCCGATGAGCACCGACACCACGCCCGAACCCGCCGAGCAGCCGCAGACGCCGCCCGGACAGCCGGACGGCACGGGGCCGGCGCGCGAGCTGCCCGCTGTCGTGCAGCGGCTGTGGGGCGCTGCCGCACCCCGCCGGCGCGGCCCCAGACCAGCGCTGTCCGCCGCGCAGATCGTGCAGGCCGCCATGGACCTGGCGGATGCCGAGGGGCTCGCCGCCGTCTCGATGGCCCGGGTCGCGGACGCCGTCGGCTACACGCCCATGGCCATCTACCGGCACGTCTCCGGCAAGGAGGAGCTGCTGGTCCTGATGTCCGACGCCGTGGCGGCCGAGCTGCCCGACATCCCGGACGGCACCGGCTGGCGTGCGGGACTCGAGCGCTGGACGCGTGCCCAGATCGAGCTGGGGATCGCCCGCCCGTGGATGCTCGAGCTGCCGCTGTCCGCCGCACCGCCCGGGCCGAACCGGGTGCGCTGGCTCGACCAGGCGTTCGGCGTGCTGCGCCCGCTCGACCTGCCTCCCGACGAGAAGCTCGCGGTGGTCGGCCTGCTCGCCCAGCACGTCCTGGGCGAGGCTCGCGTGCACATCGAGTCAAGGCGTGCGGCCGTCCAGCACGTACGCCGCGAGGCCGGCCTGCCCGAGAGGACCCCTGAGTCCGAGCTCGACCCCGCCGCTATCGAGGCGGCCAACCCCTACGCCGACTTCGAGACCGCGCTGGCCCGCTACGCCGACCCGCAGACGTATCCGAACCTGTTCGAGGCGTTCGCCACGTGGCCGGAGAGCTCCACCACCGCGCCGACGGACGACGACATCGCGTTCGGGATCGCGGTGGTGCTCGACGGCGTCGAGGCCTACTTCAGGCGCCGCGGCGCGCTGCCCGACGACCGGTCCTGAGCCCGTCACACGGTGGCACACCGGTTCTGGCACGACCACAGGCGGCGATTTTCGGACGTCATCCACAGGCGAGCGGCCGGGAGGGGCGGACTGTCGGAGGCGTGCGTCAGAGTGGTGCCGTGACAAGTGATCCCATGACAGACGGCGGGACAGCGGCTCCGGGTGCGCTGCGCTGCTTCGGTGACGGCGACCCGCTCTACGAGGCGTACCACGACGACGAGTGGGGCCGGCCCGTGCACGGCGAGCAGGCCCTGCTGGAGCGCATCGCGCTGGAGGGCTTCCAGTCCGGGCTCTCCTGGATCACCGTGCTGCGCAAACGTCCGGCGTTCCGGGAGGTCTTCGAGGGGTTCGACCCGGAGAAGGTCGCGGCCTTCGGTTCCGACGACGTCGAACGGTTGCTCGCCGACGCCCGCATCATCCGGAACCGGATGAAGATCGAGGCCACGATCGACAACGCGCGCGCGGTCATCGCCCTGCACGACTCCGGCCGCACGCTCGACGAGCTGTTCTGGTCCTTCGCCCCCGCACCGGGCGCCCGCGAGCGCCCGGCCGCCTTCGGCGACATCCCCGGGTGGACCGCCGAGTCGAAGGCCATGAGCAAGGCGATGAAGAAGCAGGGTTTCCGGTTCATCGGCCCGACGACCGCCTATGCGGCGATGCAGGCCTGCGGGCTCGTGGACGACCACGTGGCCACCTGCCCGGTGGTGCTCGGGCGCGCCCGGGTGCTCGCGCCGGGCGGGGTCAGCTGAGCGTGATGGTCAGCTGAACGCGGTGGTCAGCTGAACGTCATAGCTCGGCGCACGGCTCCACGACCGGGAGGACCGCGTCGCGGACCCACGCGGCGAGGGAGGTCGCCGGTGGGCGGAGGATCACGGTGTCCACCCCGTGCCGGGCGAAGCCACGCATCTCCTCGACGAACGCCGCGGTGTCACCCGGGCCGATCGGTGCGCCGCGGTGCAGCATCGTGACGCGGATGTCGGCGGGGTCGCGGCCGACGTCGTCGCAGTGCCGGTGCAGCACGTCCAGCAGGTGACGGAGCCGCTCGGGCGTCTCGGCGAACAGGTTGCACGCGTCCGCGTACTGCGCGACGAGCCGGAGCGTCCGCTTCTCCCCCGAACCGCCGATCATGATCTCCGGGCCGGACAGCGGCGCCGGCGAGCACAGCGTCTCGGCGAGCTGGTAGTGCTTGCCCTCGAAGGGGCCGTCGTTGTCCAGGTCGTACATCTGGCGCGCGATCCGGACCGTCTCCTCAAGCATCTCGAAGCGGTCCTTGAGCGGCGGGAACGGGACGCCGAGGGCCGCGTGCTCCTTGTCGTACCAGGCGGCGCCGATGCCGTATGTCGCGCGGCCACCCGAGACCACGTCGAGCGATGCGACGATCTTGGCCAACAGGCCGGGGTAGCGGTACGTCACGCCGGTCACCAGCGCGCCGAGCTGCACCTTCTCGGTGACCCCCGCGAGGTAGCCGAGGGTCGTGTACGCCTCCAGCATCGGGTCGGACGCCGGGAAGCCCTGGTGCTCCATCTGGAAGTAGTGGTCCATCACGGAGACCCACGTGACGCCACCGTCGTCCGCGTACCGGGCTGCGTCCGCCAGCTCGGTACGCATCCGGGCGGGCTCCATCGAGTCGAAACGCATGAAGTGGGTGCCGATTCTCATGCCCCGATCCTCCTCCCACGACGCGCGACGTCAAGCGCGGGAGCCGGTGAGCTCTCCCGTCCGACCGAGGATCCGGGCGACGAACCAGGTGATCGAGTCGGCGGTCTGGCGCGGTGTCGCCGTCGGCTGCATGACGTGGCTCAGCGCGGACCGCACCACCATGTCGATGATCGCCGTGATCCGCTCCGGCTCCAGGTCGATCTCGTACTGGTCGACCCGGTCCTGCACCACGACCATCAGCGTGCCGAGCAGCGGCTCCGAGTGGGTCGTGAGCAAGGGCAGCAGCTCGGTGTCCGCGCCGTGCGTCGCCGAAACCACCGCGCGGAGCAGCGCGTTCCCCTCCGCGAGCACCAGCGTGTTCTCCACGGCCGCGTGGATCGCCGACAGCAGGTCGTCCGGGTGGTTCTCGAAGCCCTCGACGATCGTGAAGACGAACTTCGCCGACTCGGTGAGCACCATCGCCTCGGCCAGGTCCTCGCGACTGCCGACCGCGTTGTACACGGTCTGCCTGCTCACGCCCGCCTCGCCGGCGAGACGGCCCATCGTCACCTTCGACCAGCCGTCGGCACAGGTGAGACGCACCGCGGCGGCGATGATGCGACTCCGGCTGGAGATCGGATCCTCGTACTCGGCGGTTACCTCGGCCATGTGATCGATAGTAGGGAACAAGCTGCTTCCGGACCCGGACAGCACCGCTCGACACGGCAGATTTCACCCTTTCGCTCGGCGACCTGGAAACCCCCTAGAGTGGCGAGCATGGACCTCGAAGAACGCCTTGCAGTCTTCATCGACTACGAGAACCTGGCGCTCGGCGCCCGGGAGCACCTGGGCGGGATGCAGTTCGACTTCGGCCCGATCGCCGACGCCCTCGCCGTGCGCGGCCGCGTCGTAGCGCGCCGGGCCTACGCGGACTGGTCGTACTTCGACGAGGACCGCCGCATGCTGACCCGGCACCAGGTCGAGCTGATCGAGATGACCCAGCGGATGGGCGCGTCCCGCAAGAACGCGGCCGACATCAAGATGGTGGTCGACGCCATCGAGATGGCCTTCGAGCGCGACTACATCTCGACGTTCGTGATGTGCACGGGTGACAGCGACTTCTCGCCGCTCGTCCACAAGCTCCGCGAGCTGAACAAGCGCGTGATCGGCGTGGGCGTCGAGAAGTCGACGTCGCGGCTGCTGCCCGCCGCCTGCGACGAGTTCCTCTTCTACGACCGCCTCGAAGGCGTCGAGGTGCCCGACGAGGACCAGGGCGCCCCTGCCCCGAAGCGCGGCTCCCGCTCGCGCCGGCCGGCCGCCGCGCCGGACCGCGCCGCCGCAGCCGCCGCCCTCGCCCCCGCCACCACGCAGAAGGCCCCGACGACCTCGCGCCGCGCCAAGGCCGCCGAGGCGGTTGCCGAGGCCGTCGCCGAGGCCGCGGCGCCCGACGTCGTCGTACCCGACGTCGTCGAGCCGGACGTCGTCGAGCCGGAGGCGAAGCCCGCCACCCGCCGCCGCAGGAAGGCCGACCCCGCGCCCGCACCCGTCGAGGTCGCGCCGGAGGCCGAGGTGGAGATCGACGTGCGCGAGCCGGAGGAGGAGGCCCCGGAGCCGAGCGACGTGCCCATGGAGGTACGTGTGGCGCAGACCCTCGCCGACCTGCAGTCCTCGACGAGCGGCGCCGTGACGGCGTCCGCCCTGAAGCGGACGCTGCTGCGCAAGGACCCGACGTTCAGCGAGTCCGACTACGGGTTCCGTACGTTCGGTGAGTTCCTGCGGTTCCTCGCCGACCGCGGGTTCGTCGAGCTCGCGACCGGCCCGTCGACGGGTGACCCGGAGGTCTCGCTGCCGGAGCAGGGTGACACCGATGCGGCCTTCGTGCTGCTGCGTGACGTGGTTCGGGAGTCGAACGGCTCGGCCGCGCTGTCCGGGCTGAAGAACGCCGTGCGCAAGAAGCGTCCCGACTTCTCGGAGAAGGCGCTCGGCTTCCGCGGGTTCCTGCAGTTCGCGAAGGCCGCGGAGGCCGCAGGCGCGGTATCCCTGGCCTGGGACGACGACGCGGACGACTACCTCGTCACCGCCTGAGCTCGAGCACACCGGGGATCGCCGCGAGCTGACGGGTCAGCTCGCCGCCGTCCCGCCCGTAGACGGTCGGCACCGGACGCACCTCGAGGTCGGCGTCCGGGGTGCCGCCGTCCGGGAGGTTCCCGGCGAGCACCTGCTGCCCGCCGGTGAGCTGCCGGATCGCCACCGCCCGCACGCGGTCGGGACGGCGGTCCACGGCCTTCGCGTAGATCTGCGGGTCATGCTGTCCGTCGTCGCCGATGAGCAGCCAGCGCACGTGCGGGAACCACGACATCAGGTGCTCGAGGCTCGCTTCCTTGTGGGCCGGTCCGCTGCGGAACCATCCGGTGAGGGTGGGTCCCCAGTCGGTCAGGAGCAGCGGCCCGCGCGGGTAGGAGTGCCGCGAGAGGAAGGCGCGCAGCGTGTTCGCGGTGTTCCACGCACCGGTCGACAGGTAGAAGAAGCCGGCGTCGGGGTGCGCCTGCTGCAGGGCCCGGTACAGCTCGGGCATGCCGGGTACGGCTCGCCGCGCGCTGGAGTGCCGCACGAACGTGTTCCATGCCGCGAGCAGGGGCCGCGGCACCGCGGTCACCATCGTCGTGTCGTCCATGTCGCTGATGACGCCGAACTCGGTCCGCTCGTCGAGCACCCGGATCAGCGCCTCGGCCTCCCACGGGTCGGCCTCGTCGAGCACCGTCAGGTTCGCGGAGTGCCACCCGGCCGACAGCGGGGCGTCGGTGGGCAGCTCGACGTCGATGTAGCCGGCGCGGTCGCTCGTCACGACGGAGACGTGGCCGCCGACCTGGAGCCGCACGCGGCAGTGCGGCACCGGCACGGTGAGAAAGTGGCGGAACCCGCGCCGCCCTGCGCGGAGCGCCTCGAGGTCCGGGGCAGCGGGACGCGGCCGGGAGAGCAGCACGCGTGCGAGCACCCGCACCTGGTCCGGCGTGCCGTAGCCGCTGTAGGTCTCGAGGCGGGGGTGCCAGCCGGCGCGGCGGAGCACCCGCCCCGCCGCGGCGTAGAAATGGTCTTCCACCACCGCGGCGAGGTGCGGGCGCTGTGAGGGGTGCGGGGTAGGAGTGGCCACACCCGATTGTCGCCTGTTACTGCCCACCCATGCCCGTGGTCGCGACACCCTGCACGATGCGGCGCTGGAAGAACATGAAGACGATGAGCAGCGGCAACGCCGCGATCATCGCGGACGCCATGTTCTGCGCGTACTGCACGCCGTAGGCGTCCTTCACCGTGGACAGGCCGACGGGCAGGGTCATGAACTGCGGGTCGGTGGTGATGATGAACGGCCACAGGAAGTTGTTCCACGCGCCGATGAACACGAAGATCGCCACCGCCACGAGGATCGACCGCGAGAGCGGCAGCACGATGGTCCAGAACAGCCGCCACGGGCCCGCGCCGTCGATCCGGGCGGCGTCGAGCAGCTCCTGCGGGATCGCGTCGAAGAACCGCTTGAGGATGAACACCATCACGGGCGCCACCACCTGCGGCAGCACGATGCCGGCGACCGTGTCGACGAGCCCGAGCACCTGCATCTCCCGGAACAGCGGGACGATGAGGATCTGCCCCGGCATCATGATCGCCGCGAGGGTCAGCCACTGCATGAGCGCCCTGCCCTTGAACAGGGTCTGCGAGAACGCGAAGGCGGCCATCGCGGAGATGAGCACCGTGAGCGCCGTGACCAGCACGGCGACCACCAGGCTGTTCCACATCCACAGCAGCAGGTCGCTGTTGCCGAGCACCTTCTGGTAGGCGTCGAGCGTCCAGCCCGTCGCGGGCAGCAGCTCCGCCGGAAGCGCTGCCTCGGCCTCGTGCTTGAAGCTGGTGACGGCGCCCCAGACGATGGGCACGAGCCAGGCCCCGGCGAGCACGACGAGCGCCGCGAGCGCCCCGGCGCGCGCCCAGGGCGACGGGCCGATGGTCAGCCTGGTGAGGGCCTGGTTCTCGGCCCGTTCCTGCAGTGCCTTCGTCCGGCGGACCTCGGCGATGTCGGCGACGGCCATCTCAGGCCTCCTTCCGGGCCGGCAGCAGCCGCACCAGCGTGAATACGAGGATCAGGGCGAAGAACACGTAGGAGATCGCTGAGGCGTAGCCGAGCCGGTAGTTGGTGAAGCCGGTGTCGTAGATGTACTCGAGGATCGGCCGCGTGCTGCCGTTGGGTCCGCCCGCGGTGAGCATGTAGATCTGGTCGAACACCTTGAGCGAGGCGAGAAGCTGCAGCACGACGATGACGCCCGTGATCGTGCGGAGCTGGGGCAGCGTGATGGAGAACAGCCGCCGCCAGCCGCCGGCGCCGTCGATGGTCGCGGCCTCGTACTGCTGGGCCGGGATGCCCTGCAGCGCCGCCAGGTAGAGCAGGAAGTTGAAGCCGACGGTCCACCACACGGTGACCCCGGCGATGGAGAACATCGCGACGTTCTCGTCGGTGAGCCAGCCGATGGGGCCCAGGCCCAGGCCCGAGATCCAGGTGTCCAGCAGGCCGATGTCGGGCTGGAACATCCAGTTGCTCAGGTGCCAGACGACGGCGCTGGTCAGCAGGTACGGCGCGAAGAACGACATGCGCCACACCCACTGGCCGGGCAGGCCGGTGTGCACGAGCAGCGCCATGACGAGGGCCACGAGCACCAGGGGCACGGTGCTGAGGATCGTGAACCACACGGTGTGCCACAGCGTCTGCCAGACCTGGGGGTCGCCGAACGCCTCCACGTAGTTCGCGAAGCCGATGAACTCGCTGCCGGCCCCGGTGAGGCTCTGGTTCGTGAAGCTCATCCACAGGCCGTAGAGCGTCGGCACCACGAGAAAGAGGCCCGTGGCGACGGCGAACGGCGCGACGAACAGGTACCCGGACCTGTCCCGCTCGCGCATGGACTTGCGGGGCGTCCCAGCGGCCGTGCCGGAACGTCTCGCGGGGGTTTCTGGCAGTGCCGGCCCCGCGGGCGCGGTGACGCCGGTGTTCGAGACAGTCATCGTCGTCCTCTCGGTCAGGCGGGGTTGGGCAGGGCGAGGAACCGGTCCATCTCGCTCAGCATCCGGGTCACGGCCGTGCGGCCGGGAGCCTTGCCCGCGAGGGTGTCCGTCATCGCGTCCGCCATGCGGTTCTGGAAGTCGCTGCCGCCGCCGGTGAACCAGGCGTCCGGGTCGAAGACGGCTATCTCTGCAGCGGGTGCGTAGTCGCGCTGCGGCGTGAGCTCCTGGTACGCGGGCTCCTCGACGATGGGCTGATAGGCGGGGATGTGTCCCGCCGAGGCCCAGGTCAGACCCTCCTTGAGGAGCCCGGCGAGGACACGGTAGGTCGCCTCGCGCCCGGCGGGGTCGGGCTGTCCCTGCCGGGGCAGCACGAACGCGTGGGAGTCCGCGTAGTTGGCCGGCGTGCCGAAGATCGCCGGGAACTGCGTGGCCCCGACGTCGGGCAGCGCGTCGCGGAACATCGGCAGGTCCCACTCGCCGGCGAACATCATGCCCGTGCGCTGCGACATGAAGCGGGCGGCCGCGGCGTTGCCGTCCTGGTTCTTCGCGGCGACCGTGCCGTCGACCATCTCCTGCAGGAACTCGAAGACCTCCGCGGCGGCCTCCTCGTCGAGCGCCGCGGGACGGCCCGGCGTGAGCTCGTACTCACCGCCGTTCTGCGAGTAGAGGCCCCAGAACATGCGCCAGCACCCTGCGGGGTCGCGCTGATAGCCCCAGCCGACGCCGGTCTCGCCCGTGACCTCGGCCATCGCGCGGCCGGCCGCGAGGAAGGCGTCCGCGCCGGCGACGGCGTCCAGGTCGAGCTTGCCGTCCGGTCGCGCGAGGCCCGCGTCCTTGATGATCGTCGGGTTGTGGAACGTGATGTACGGGTGGGTGTCCAGCGGCAGCGCGTAGAGCCGGCCGTCGTACTGGGCCTTCTGCCAGACGGCGGGGGCGAAGTGCTCCTCACGCACCCCGAGCTGCGCGAGCGCGTCCAGGTCGAACGGCTCCAGGAGCCCGCCCGGTGCGTATCCGGCCAGCCGGGACATGTGCATGACGGCGGCCTCCGGCGGCCGCCCGCCCGACGACGCCATCGCCAGCTTGGTGTAGTACGGCGGCCCCCAGGCGAGCGTCGTCGACTCGACGGCGATGTCCGGGTTCGCCGACGCGACCGCACCGACCATCTCCTGCATGAGCGCGCCGTCACCGCCCGAGAACAGGTCCCAGATCATGACCGGGGTCCGGCCCGCACCGACGGCGCCTGGTGCGGCGCAGCCGGCGAGCGTCCCGCCCAGCGCGATCCCACCTGCGCCGACCAGCGCCGTGCGGAGCAGATCACGGCGGCTCAGGCCGCCGGAGCTCTCCGCACGACTGCGGGTTCTTGACGCGATCACAGAACTTTCCCGCCCTGGGGCGCCACGTCCTCGTAGCACGGTCATCGTCGACCTCCAATGGTGCAACGTTGCGATCCAACGTTGGATCACGATGGACTAGGCCGAGCGTCCCGTCAAGGGGCAAGGGTCGGGCACAGGTGTGGAAGGAAGTGATGGGTTGTCGGAGCATGTGGGTCGCCGCGTCGGTATCAAGGAGGTAGCAGCCGCAGCGGGTGTCTCCTGGAAGACCGTCTCCAACGTCGTGAACGACACGGGACGCGTCGGTGAGGCGACCCGGGCACGGGTGGAGGCCGTGATCGCCGAGCTGGGCTACCGGCCCAACCTCGCCGGACGTCAGCTACGGCGGGGCCGCACCAACACGCTCGCGCTCGCCGTGCCGTGGGTGCACGCGCCGTACTTCTCGGTGCTCGCCCACGAGGTGATCGAGGTCGGCAGCTCCCGTGGGTACCGTGTCCTCATCGAGGAGACGAGGTCCTCGCGCGACATCGAGCTCGAGGTGGCCCGCGGCTTCGACGTCCAGGCGATCGACGGCATCATCTTCTCGCCGCTGGAGCTGTCTCCTGCCGAGATCGACGAGGTGCGCGGTCCCGTACCCCTCGTGCTCCTGGGTGAGCGGGCCGACCCGGACCCCACCCGCACACGTCGGACGGACCACGTCAGCATCGACAACGTGGACGCCGCGGCGCAGGTCACGGCGCACCTGCTGGATTCGGGACGGCGCAGGCTCGGCTTCCTCGGCGCAGAGCCGCCCGGCGCCGGCCGCACCGGCGCGCAGCGCGTGCAGGGTTTCCTCGACGCCCACGCCACCGCCGGCATCGAGGTCGACGAGCGATGGGTGCTCCAGTGCCCTCAGTTCTCGAGGCCGGCGGGCGCGGAGACCATCGAGCAGGTGCTGCCCCGGATCGGCCAGATCGACGGGCTGGTGTGCGCCAACGACGAGCTGGCCCTTGGCGCGCTCTACGCGCTGCGCCGGAACGGGGTGCGGGTCCCTGCAGACCTCGCCGTCACCGGCTGGGACAACACCGAGGACGGCAGGTACTCGAACCCGTCGCTGACGACCGTGGCGCCGGACCTGCGCGCGATCGCGGAGACCGCCGTGGACCGGATCCTCGCGCAGCTCGAGAACCCCACCGTCGAGCCGGTCGACGCGCTGGTGCCGCACCGCCTGCTGGTCCGGGAGAGCAGTCACGGCTGAGCCCGTCGGGCAGTCGGCAAGATGTCAGGTGATCGGCACCCCGGAATGCCGATCACCTGACGAAATACCGACCACACGGGCGGCCTCGCCTGATACAACGTTGCATTCCGCAGTGAAGCCGTGTTGAATCACCGCGCACCTGTCGTAGACGCAACGGAGCAGCTGATGACCTTCCTCGACCGCTTCTCGCCCGCCGGCGAACCGACGGCCACCGCCGTACCTCGCCCCGAGTACCCCCGCCCGCAGATGGCCCGCGACCGCTGGCTCAACCTCAACGGCACCTGGCAGTTCGAGGTCGACGCGGGCGACTCCGGCCTGGAACGCGGCCTTGTCGACCGCCCGCTCCAGGGCGAGATCGTCGTGCCGTTCGCACCCGAGTCGCAGCTCTCCGGCATCGAGAACACCGACTTCCTCGAGGCGGTCTGGTACCGCCGCGAGGTGACCGTCCCGGCGGAGTGGGCCGCCGTGGGCGACGACCCGCACGTCCTGCTGCACTTCGGCGCCGTCGACCACGACGCAACGGTGTGGGTCGACGGCACGGAGGTCGTCCGACACCGCGGCGGGTTCACCCCATTCACGGCCGACTTGCACGGGATCGCGAGCCCCGGGGACACGGTCACCGTCGTCGTGCGGGCCCGGGACACGCGGCACGGGCCGCAGGCCCGCGGCAAGCAGAGCAACCGCTACGCGAACTTCGAGTGCAACTACACCCGGACCACGGGAATCTGGCAGACGGTGTGGCTGGAGCCGGTGCCGGCCGCGCACCTGCGCCGTCCGCGCATCACGCCCGACCTGGCCAGCACGGCGTTCGACGTCGTGGTGCCGCTGTCGGCGAACCGGCGCGGCCACACGGTCACGGTCACCGTGACCGACGCCGACGGCGAGGTGGCGACCGCCACCGCGCGCGCCGACCTCGACCTGGCGCCCGCCCTGCGCGTCGTCGTCCCCGCGGACCGCGTCCGCACCTGGGGACCGGGCGACCCCCACCTGTACGGGATAGACATCGAGCTGCGTGACGCCGACGGCGCCGTCGTGGACTCCGTGCGCTCCTACGGCGGCCTGCGCTCCGTGTCCATCGACGGACAGGCCGTGCGGATCAACGGCCAGGCCGTGTTCCAGCGGCTCGTGCTGGACCAGGGCTACTGGCCCGAGTCGCTCATGACCGCGCCGTCGGACGCCGCGCTGGCCCGCGACATCGAGCTCGGCCTCGCGGCCGGCTTCAACGGGGCCCGCCTGCACCAGAAGGTCTTCGAGGAGCGGTACCTGTTCCACGCGGACCGGCTCGGCTACCTGGTCTGGGGCGAGTTCGGCGACTGGGGCGTCAGCGGCTACGGCACGCCCGCCGACGGGCAGCGGCCCACGACGTCGTTCGTCGCCGAGTGGATGGAGGCGCTCCAGCGCGACCACTCGCACCCGTCGATCATCGGCTGGTGCCCGCTCAACGAGACGCACCAGGACCTGCACGACCGCATGACGCAGCTCGACGACGTCACCCGCGCCATGTGGCTCGCCACCAAGGTGGCCGACCCGTCCCGGCCGGTGCTGGACGCCAGCGGCTACTCGCACCGGGTCCTCGAGACCGACATCTGGGACTCGCACCTGTACGAGCAGGAGCCTGCGAGGTTCGCGGAGCTCGTGGGCAACCTCGCCGACGGGCAGCCCTACGAGAACACGCGCGACGACGGCACCAAGATGTCGGTGCCCTACCGCGGTCAGCCGTACTTCGTCAGCGAGTACGGCGGCATCTGGTGGAACCCGGACGCTGCGGCGACCGCGTCGGGGAACTCGCCCGACTCCTGGGGCTACGGCCAGCGGGTGGCCGACGAGGAGGAGTTCCACGCCCGGTTCCGCGGGCTCACGGAGGCGCTGCTCGGCGACCCGCGCATGTTCGCCTACTGCTACACGCAGCTCACCGACGTGTTCCAGGAGGAGAACGGGATCTACCGGTTCGACCGCAGTGAGAAGCTCGACGTCGCCCGGGTGCGGGAGGTCCAGGTCCAGGTGGCGGCCGTGGAGGCGGCGGAGAACGCCGAGGCGACAGCCGGCTAGACGTGGTGGCCGGAGACGGGCTTCTTGTGGGTCTCTTTAGTCTTTTTCACCACATATCACCCCGTCCACAGGTTCGCTTGAGGGGTGCACAATAGGCCGGTGACGTACCGGTTCCTCAAGCTCATCCTCTCGCTCCTCGTGCTAGTGCTTCTGCGCCCGCGCGTCACTGGCCTGCACAACATCCCGAAGCGCGGCGCCGTGATCCTGGCGAGCAACCACCTGTCGTTCATCGACTCGCTGCTCATCCCGATCATGGCGCCGCGCCACGTCGCGTTCCTGGCCAAGGCCGAGTACTGGACCGGCAAGGGGATCAAGGGGCGTTTCTCCCGCTGGTTCTTCACCAAGATGGGCGACATCCCGGTGCAGCGGGACGACCCGCGTGCCGGCCAGCGCTCCCTCGAGGACGCGCTCGCCGTGCTGCAGCGCGGCGGCGCGTTCGGCATCTACCCCGAGGGCACGCGCTCGCGCGACGGCAAGCTGCACAAGGGTCACACCGGCGTGGCCTGGCTGGCCCTGACCGGCAAGGCGCCCGTCGTGCCTGTTGCCCTGCTCGGGACGGACAAGGTGAAGCCCATCGGCAAGATGCCGCGGTTCGCCAAGGTCGAGCTGCACTTCGGCGTGCCCATCGACCCGTCCCGCCAGATCGCGGCGGGCACCAAGCCCGCACAGGCCCGCCGCGAGCTGACGGAGCAGGTCATGCAGTCCATCCAGGCGATGAGCGGCCAGGAGCGCGCGGACGACTGACGAGGTGTCAGGCACCCAGGTCACCGGAGTGACCTGGGCGTCTGACACGGAGGCTAGAGCCGGGTGATGCGGATGGCGTCCGCGATCACGTACGCCGTGCCCTGCGTCCAGCGGCTGACGGCCACCACCGTGCGGGTGCCGGCCGTCATGGAGTACGTACCGAGCGACAGCCACGCGCCGCCACCCGTGGACTGGTCCACCCTGATGGTCGACGAGCCGGTCCCCGTGTAGACGATGAACGGCGTGGACGTGTTGTAGCCCGCGATCCCCGGGAACCACGCCTCCACCCGGTACGAACCGTTGGACGGGATCGTCGCCGAGAACGTCGCCAGGTCGCTCACCTCGGCAGGCGTCGCATAGCGGTAGTTCGCGCCGTACCGCTCGGCCGAGAAGGACGACGTCAGCCATGAGCCGCCCGCCGCGAAGCCCGACGACGTGTTGTCGACGATGACCGACCAGCTCGAGCCGGCCAGGGCAGCCGCCACCTCCGACCGGAGCTGCGGCAGCATCGAGTACAGGACGTCGCCAGGGCAGGCGGTCGCCGTGTAGTCCCGGTGCCCGTAGATCTGCGTCGGCGCGATCCCGTACTGGTCACAGATGTAGGCGCACAGCTCGACCAGGCGGCTCCAGAGCTGCGCCGGCGGCGTGGCGCTCGTGTACGTGCCCTGGTTCTCGATGCCTATGGCCTGGCTGTTCTGCCCCGGGGCGTGCGCGCCCACGACGGTGCCGCTGCCGCTCTGGAGCCGGCCCAGCGACCCGTGGCGGCCTTCCATCACGTAACCGCCGCGGCTCACCGTGAGGTGCTGGCCGGTGTCGACCCAGCCGTTGTCGAAGTGCCACTGCTGGATGTCGCGGGCGATCTGGTAACCGGCGGCCTGCGAGTAGTCGGTGACGTTCGCCGACGCCGTGTGGTGGATCAGGATCTTGTTCGGGTTGGTCGAGACCGTCTCGATGGTGCCCCGGGCCGCGGCCGCGCCCCAGGTGGCGCAGCTCGCGATGACCGGCGCGGCGACCTCCACCCCGGCCAGCGCGCCCGGCGGTGCGTCGGACGGCGCCTCGGGGTCGGGCGCGAGGGACTGCCGGGTGTCGGACGCCCGCACCACCGAAGGTGCCGCACTCGCCGGAGCGGCCATGGTCGCGCCCGCGGCACCGATGCCGAGGACGACGGCGCCGCGCAGCAGGTCGCGCCGGCCGAGCTTGGCGCCTTCGCCGAAGTCCCGGCGGTCAGGATCGCAACCCTCAGGGCCGAGACCGAGCGAGTGGTCGTGAGAGTGGTCATGTGAGTGCACGGTTGAACCTCCATGAGACGGGGTCACGCCGGAACGCGCCAAGTCTCACGACGAGCCACACGGGCGGCAAGGGGACAACTCCCCATGCGCCCGGCTGAGGCCGGACTGCCGAAGTAGTCCGGCGACGCCGCTCAGGCCGCCGCCCGCCCCGTCAGGCACGTCAGACGCCCAGGCCACCGCAGTGACCTGGGCGTCTGACAGGTGAGGTTCAGGACTCGATGGTCTGCTGCGTCTGCGACGCGCCCTGGCCGATCGACGTCGCACTGCTGGTGTGCGACACCTCGACCTTGCGCGGCTTCGCGTCCTCGCTGACCGGGATCGTCAGCGAGAGCACACCGTCGGCGTACGAGGCCGAGATGCGGTCGAGGGCGAGACCGCGGCCCACCGTCAGCTGCCGCGCGAACGTCCCCGTCGGCCGCTCACGGACCAGCCACTGGGCGTCGCCGTCGGACCGCTGCGTGCGCTCGGCGCGGATCGTGAGCGTCCGGTCCTCGACCGACACGTCGATGGTGCCGGGGTCGACGCCGGGCAGGTCCATCGACAGGACGTAGTGGTCACCCGTGCGGAACAGGTCCATCGGCATGCCGCCGGACTGCCGTGCGTTGCCGGCGAACGTGCTGAACAGCCGGTCCATCTCCTGGAACGGGTCCCAGTAGGTAGCCATCGCGCATCACCTCCTACAACGGTGCGGCCCTGGCCCTTCCAGGGCCGCAGCGATCGACGGCGGGCTGGCCGCCGTCCGGCTACGCCATAATTCTGGCACTCTCCCCCCGAGAGTGCCAACCCCTCGACACCGCTGAGTGCTGGCTATTTGTGGGTCCAGACCCGTGAAACCCGCAAATAGCCAGCACTCAGCGATGGGTCAGGCGGCCGCGCGGCCCGTCAGGCCCACCCGTTCCAGCAGGTCGAGGGCTGGGCGATGCTTGTTGAACGTGTATACGTGCACGCCGGGGGCACCGGCGTCGAGCACGTCGCGCGCGAGCGTCGTGGAGTACTGGAGGCCGCGCTCGTGCTGGGCCTCTGGGTCGACATCGCCGCCGGGCCCCGTGAGCCGGTCGAGCTCCCGCAGGAGGCCGGGCGGCGCGGCGACACCCGTGAGCTCCTCGACGCGGCGCAGGCGACGGGCCTCCGTGGCGGGCAGGATCCCGGCGAGGATCGGGATGGTCACCCCCGCCGAGCGCGCCGACTCGACGAACCCGGTATAGGACTCGGCCCGGTAGAAGAACTGGGTGATCGCGAAGCTCGCGCCGGCCTCCTGCTTCTCCAGGAGCCGCCGCACCTCCTGCTCGCGGGTGGTGCCGGCGCCGGGATTGCCGTCCGGGAACGTCGCGACGGCGATCGTGAGCGGGCGCGCGGCCGACCGCAGGGCGGTGCTGGCGTCCGCCGCACAGCGACGTTCGTCCACCTGCCGCAGCAGCCGGACCAGGTCGATGCTGGAACGCACGTCGTCGTCGGCGGGACGCCAGTCCGGCTCGTCGCGCGGCGGGTCCCCCCGCAGCGCGAGGAACGACCGCACGCCGGCTTCGAGGAATTCGTCGATCACCTCGGAAACGTCCTCGCGGGACGCACCCACGCAGGTCAGGTGGGCCACCGGCAGCACGGGCGTGCCCCTGAGCAGCGTGGCGAGCACCTCGCGCGACGTCGCCCGGTCGCCGCCCGCCGCGCCGTACGTGACGGACACGAAGTCCGGGCGGGCCGCGACGAGGCGCTGTGCCGTCTCCCAGAAGTTCGGTGCGGCATCGGGCCGACGCGGTGGCATGAGCTCGAACGACACCGTGGGGCGGTGCGGGTGTACCTCGGCGACCATGGCTGCTCCATCGAACCTGGCGTGAGCACCTTACGTCCTCACGCCACGGCCTCGAGGCAGGAAGTCGGCAGGTTGCTGCGGTGTCAGGGAGCCAGGACTCTCGACCGCTCTGGATGGGTTCGCCACCATGCTAAGCGAATGTCCACCACTGGGACAGATTTCGTCCGACGGTCGAGACGACCTGGCTCACCGACTGTGCGCGCCCCTGCTCGCCTACTTCACCGACCCGGCCACCAGGCCGCCCACGAGCCGCTTCTCGATGGCCATGAACAGGAGGACCACGGGCACGATCGCCACGATGGACACCCCGAACACGTAGTGCCACGACGTCTCGTACTGACCCACGAACTTCGTCAGCGCCACGGACAGCGGCTGGTTGCCGGCCGTCGACAGCAGCACCAGCGACGCCGCGAACTCGTTCCAGGACGCGACGAACGTGAACACCACCGCCGTCACTATCCCGGGCCACACCAGCGGCAGGTTGATCTTCGTCAGGACTGTGAAGGTGCCCGCGCCGTCGATCTGCGCGGCCTCGTCGACCTCCTTCGGGATGCTCGCGAAGAAGCTGTGCATGATCCAGACCGCGAACGACAGGTTGAACGCCGCGTTGACCAGGATCATCGCGGCCCACGTGTCCAGGATCCCGAGGGCGATGAACTGGCGGAACAGGCCCGACGTCAGCACCGCCGGCTGCACCATCTGGGTCACGATCACGAGGAACAGGAACACGAGCCGGCCGGGGAACCGGAACCGCGCCGTGTAGTAGGCGGCGGGCAGCGCGACGGCGAGCACGAGCAGCGTGGCGCACAGCGAGATCACCAGGGTGGAGATCAGGTTCTGCAGCAGCGGCGTCTCGGGCGTCGCCCACATCGTGACGTAGTTCTCCCAGTGCCACTCCGTGGGGAAGTACGTGGGATCGACCGACCTGATCTCGGCCTTGGTCTTCACCGAGCCGAAGAACATGATCAGGTACGGCAGCATGAACACCACCAGAACCACGAGGCCTGCCAACATGCGCAGCAGCAGGGACCCGATCGGTACCTGGTCCGCTGTGTACTTCCGTACGCGCTTCCGGTTGTCCGACGGCGGCCGGGTCGCCTTGCGCGGCGCGGTCGCCGAGGCGGTGGTCACGGTCATCAGACCTCCTCGAGGGGGCGGACGACCCGCACGTAGACGGCGACGATCCCGATGACCACCAGGAACGCGATGACGGACAGCGCGCTGGCCAGGTCGATCTGCCGCTGGTTCTGCATGTACTTGAAGATCATGGTCATGACGGTGTCGGCGTCGTAGCCGGGGATGGACCCCGTCATGACGCGCAGGATCGGCAGCGAGTTGAACACGTTGATGATGTTGATCAGCACCGCCACCGACACCGCACCGCGGAGCTGCGGCAGCACCACGCTGAAGTAGGTGCGCAGCCCGCCTGCGCCGTCGAGGCGCGCGGCCTCGACGGTCTCGCCGGGAACCGTCTGCAGGCCGGCCAGGATCGTGTAGGTCGTGAACGGCAGCGACACGAACACGGCGACCACGATCGCCCACGCGAACGCGGTCCCGGGGTGCCGGGTCCAGCCGTAGCCCTCCGGCGTGTCGATCAGGCCGATGTCCACGAGGAACGAGTTGATGATGCCGAAGTACGGCTCCAGGCCGTAGTGCACCACCAGCGTGGTCATGACCACGCTGGCGGCCCACGGCACGATCACGGCCATGCGCACCAGGCGACGCCCGGGGAACGCCTTGTTCAGCAGCGCCGCGAGGGCGAGCGACCCGAGCAGGGTGCAGCCGACGACGACGACCACCCAGACGACCGTCCGCCCGAGGATCGGCCAGAAGTACTGGAAGCCGACCACCGTCGCGAAGTTCGCGAGGCCAACGCCCCCGTCGTCCACGCCGCTCTGACTGATGTCGCGGGTCGAGTTCCAGAACATCAGGCCTACCGGGAACAGGACCACGGCCGCGATGAGCGCGACCGCGGGCCCGATCCATGGCAGGGCCTTCAACAGGTCCTTCACCAGAGGTTCCTCGTGCTTTCGGTTCAGCGTCGGGTGTCGTCGACGCGTGCTTGCTTCGAGCGGTCAGCGCCGAGGCGTCAGCCGGCGTCGACCTGTTCCTGGATCTCGGCGAGCACGTCCTGCGCGGACTTGTCGCTGTCGAGCTGGCCGAAGAGGGCCTTGAACGCCGAGTCCGCCGCCGACCAGTCCGGGTTGGTGCTGGGGTAGAACTGCGCGTCCGGCAGCACCTCGAGGAACGGGGCGAGCGCCTCGTCGTCGGCGAGCTGCTCGGAGCCCGAGAGGGTGGTGGGCAGGAAGCCCTCGCCCTGGACCCACGGAACGTAGACGTCGGCGGTGTAGAGGTAGTCGAAGAAGGCGGTGATGGCCTCCTGCTTGTCACCGTCGTTCTTGAACGCCATGAGGTGGTCGGCCACACCGAGCGTGAACGGGCTGCCGTCCTCGGTGGGGATCGGGTGGATCGAGTACTCGAGGTCCGGGTTGTCCGACGCGATCTGGCCCACGCTCGGCGGCAGGCCGATCTGCATGCCGATCTTGCCCTGGACGAAGATGTCGAACAGCGGGCTGCGGTCGGTCGCACCGGCGTCGGCCTGCGTGGCACCTTCGTCGATCATCTTCTTGATGAACTCGGCGCCGGCGACGTTCTCCGGGGTGTCGATGGTGATGGCCTCGGAGTCACCGAAGGTGCCGCCACCGCCCCAGAGCCACACGGCCGCCTCGGCCTGCGCCTCCTCGGAACCGAGCGGCATGCCGTAGCCGGCCACACCGCCGCCGAGCTCGGAGACCTTCGTCGCGGACTCGAGCAGCTCGTCCCACGTGGCGGGGACCTCGGCGCCCGCCTCCTCGAGGAGCGCGTCGTTGACGAACAGC
Source organism: Promicromonospora sp. NPDC060271 (assembly GCF_042726755.1). NCBI lineage: Bacteria > Bacillati > Actinomycetota > Actinomycetes > Micrococcales > Promicromonosporaceae > Promicromonospora > Promicromonospora sp. NPDC060271. The sequence continues at coordinate 27,649 of NZ_JBHXBG010000004.1, forward strand.
GCACGGGCCGAGGCGATCCAGGGCAGGCCGTACGTGGTGTCGCCCACCGCGGCGTTCTCCAGGAACGTGGGCTGGAAGTCGGCGTAGGTCTCGTCGGAGGTGACGTCCTCGACCGGGTACAGCAGCTCGTCAGCGGCGAAGCCGGCGAAGGGGCCGCCGTTGTAGATGTCCGGGGCCTCGCCGCCCTGGATCTTGGTGGCGATGACCGACTCGAGGTTGTCCCACGACTCGACCTGCAGGTTCACGTCGATGTCCGGGTTGGCGTCCTCGAACCCGGCGATCACGTCCTCCCACAGGCCCTGGGATGCGTCGGAGTAGCTGGGGACCAGCAGGTCGAGCGTGGTCGCGCCGCCCTCCGCTCCGCCGTCCGACGGGGAGCCGCCGAACCCGCAGGCCGTCAGGCCGGTCGTCGTGGCGAGCGTGATCACGAGGATCCCGCCGAGCCTCCTGTACTGCGCCATTGCTACTCCTTGGGCTTGTCCTGCTCGTTCGTGGTGCAGGTCACGTTTTCACTTGCCCCTGAATCTGTCAAGGGTTCTAACAAACCTGTGACATACGGGTAACAGCGTGTCCCGAGGCGGCCCGCGAGGCCAGTGGAGAAGCCAAAAAGAGGGCCGCAGCGCGGGGCTGCGACCCTCCTTGGGCACGTCTCCGGGCCCCGACGGCGAAGCTGCCGCCAGGCCTCATGCGGTCAGCAGCCGCACCCTCCGCCATTGCTGCCCTGCGCGATCGCGCCGTACCTCCTGACGGCTTGGTCGCTCCCTGCGTACCGGAGCTCCCACGCCCCCTCGCGAGCGGGCACGACCGTGGAGATCTTGCCGTCGGGGCCCACGGTGAGCGTGCGCACGAACACGGGCTCCTCCTCCCGTTCGAGGGAGCCGTCCGGGTCGTGGTACAGCCCCACCGTCGTGTTCCGCACCGGGCTCCACGAGGGGGTGCCGTCGGCGCTGACGCGCAGCCACGTGAACTGGGCGGTGATCCGGGACGGCCGTCCGTCGGTCGCCGTGGGATGCGTGATCTCGCCCTGGAAGCGCACCTCGCGCCGGAGCGAGATCTTCTTGGCCTGGTCGACGTCGACGTGGTGCAGGACCAGCCGTCCGTCGGGCCGCTCGACCGCCGCGGTGTACTCGATGCCCACGTGATAGAACCCGGGCCTGATGCGCTCGGGGAGCGGGACCTCCACGGACGTGTCGCCGTCGGCGTCCAGGGTGACCGGGAACCGGCGCACCTGGGTCTCGCCGACGCCCTGGAGCGTGACAAAGCGTGGCGACGCACGAGAGCGCCTGCCCGAACCACGGGCAGGCGCTCTTCGGTTCCGTTGCTTGTGGCGTGCTTACCGCTCGGTGGCACCGATCATCGGCAGACCGAACGACAGCCCGACGGCGAGGATGCCGGCGACGAACAGGTACGGCGCCGATGCGCCCTGGTCGGCCCCGCCGATGGCGATCAACGCGAACCCGCCGAGGAAGAGCGCGAAGCACACGATCGCGCGTACCAGCAGGGTCGCCGTGGGCTCCTGCTTCTGCCTACGGGCCACTTCGAAATCACTCATGGGCCAAATCTACCGCCCTGTCGGCTCGTGCTGACGGCCGGCTCGCAGATCAGGCCTCGGCAGGCTCGTCTCGGCGCCCATCGGGTCGGGCGACCATGGCAGCGGCGACGTCATCGAGGTCCGGGCGGGTGACATCTCCGGAAATTTCGGCAGGCGTGCCGACGCGCGACGGTGTGCTCGCCCAGGGTTCCGAAGCCCGTCGTTACGGCCCTGACCTCGAAAGGAGCGTCCGAGGGGAGGGTCGCAGCCAGCCCATGACCCGACACCGCGAGTGTGCAGAGCGCCCGAACCGCAACCGTGTTCGCTCAGCGCGAAACATGGGCTAGTTCGGGTGACACTACGATGCGTTCGTGGCAAACACGTCCCCTGCCTTCGACCAGCGTCCTGCCCGTGTGCGCACGGACTGGGGCATCTCCGGCGCACTCGCCCTCACCGCCACGGATGCGCGCGCGTCGCTCGTGGTCGTCGTGGACGTGCTCTCCTTCTCCACCGCTGTCACCGTCGCCTGCGAGCAGGGTGCCGGGGTGTACCCGTTCCCGTACCACGATCCCGCGGGCGCGGCCCGGCTCGCGCGCACCATGCGCGCAGCCCTCGCCGGACCACGGTGGGAGGACGGCATCAGCATCTCCCCCGCGTCGCTGCAGGACCTCGACGCCGAACGCCTCGTCATCCCCTCGCCCGGCGCGGCGCAGATCTGCCACACCATCGCCAACCGGGGCGCCCTCATCGTCGCGGGCAGCCTGCGCAACGCGAAGGCGGTGGCCGGCCTCGCCGCGGCACACCTGGACGCGTCGGAGAAGCACGACGTCGTGCTGGTCCCCGTGGGTGAGCGGTGGCCCGACGACACGCTGCGCCCCGCGCTCGAGGACTACCTGGCCGTCGGTGCGGTCGCGGCGCGGCTCACGACGATGCTGCCCAAGGTCAGCATCTCGCCCGAGACCGCTGCGACCACGACCCTCTGGCGGGGCACCAAGGACGTCATGGACACGGTGGGCGGGACCGCGAGCGGTCGCGAGCTCCTTGACTCCGGGTTCGCCGACGACGTCACGATCGCCACAGAGGTCGACGCCACCGATGTGGTGCCGGTGCTGATGGACGGCGCGTTCGTGCCCCTGGGGCACCGGGTCGCCGCGGCTCGTAACCGCAGGAACGTCTCAGCCGGCGCGCACTGACCCGTCGGGCCCGAGGTGCCCGTGCAGGGCCGTGACGATCTGGACGTCCCCGTCCAGCCAGGGGACGTCGTCCAGCTCGGCCTCCGTCAGCCAGCGCAGCTCGTCGTGGTCCTCGAGCGGTTCGGGCGCGCCGTCCTGCAGCTGCGCGAACCAGACCCGCATGCGGTGCTTGCTGGTGATCGGCCACACGCCGCCGTCCGGCCCTGGCAGCTCGGCACCGACGGCCACCGTCACGCCCAGCTCCTCGTCGAGCTCGCGGTGCAGCGCGGAGAGATGGTCCTCGCCCGGCTCCAGCTTGCCGCCGGGAAACTCCCAGCGGCCGGCGAGCGCCGCCGGAGCAGAGCGGCGGGCGGCGAGCAGCCGGGTGGGATGGTTCAGGTCGTCCACGATCGCGGCGGCGACCACGTCGATGAGGGGCTCCTGCATGCGGAGCAGTCTCCCACCCGGGGACGGACAAAGAACGACGACGGCGCCTCTGGGGAGTGCGCCGTCGTCGGGTGTGCTGTGTGTCAGTCAGCGAGCTGGAACTCGTTCGCCTTGGCAATCGCCTCCGCACGCGAGGACACGCCGAGCTTGCGGTAGACGCTACGGACCTGCGTCTTCACCGTGTTACGGGTGACGTACAGGCGTCGAGCGATCTGCTCGAGGGTGGCGTCCTCGGTGAGGTTCGCCAGGATTACCCGCTCACGGCGGGTGAGGCTGGGCACACGGTGGTCAAGGGTCATTACGCTCATGGTCGTTTTCCTCCACACAGCGGCCGGTTCTGGGGTTCCGGCCTACGGTTGCTGCTATGGGCTTAAGCCCCCTGCATGGAGTTCATGACGCGGTTCTGACGCTACTTTTCGACTGTTACCGTTCCGATACCGAAGCCGCCCCCCAGATGCACACAAGGGTGACCTGAGGGGCGGTTCGACGGCGACCTCCGGGGGCCGCGGAAGTCAGCTTCCGGTGTGCGCGGCGTACTCCGCGGCGGTGAGCAGCTCGCCCGCTCCGGTCACCTCGACCTTGAAGAGCCAGCCCTTGCCGTACGGGTCCTTGTTCACGATCTCGGGGTTCTCCACCGCCTCGGTGTTGACCTCGGTGACGGTGCCGCTGACCGGCGAGTACAGCTCGGACACGGACTTCGTGGACTCGATCTCGCCCACCACCGCTCCGGCCTCGACGGTGGCTCCCACCTCGGGGAGCTCCAGGTAGACGACGTCACCGAGCGCATCGGCGGCGACGTCGGTCACGCCGATGACGGCGGGGGTGGAACCGTCGAGCCACTCGTGCTCGGTGGTGTACTTCAGGTTCTCGGGGAAGTCAGCCATGACAGCTCCTTGCGGGATGGGGGTTTCAGTACTCGATCAGTCGTGGGGACGACGGTAGAACGGCATGGGCACGACCACGAACGGTTCGGCCCGTCCGCGGACGTCGACGGCGAGCTCGGTGCCCTCCGCCGACACCTCCGGCGTCACGTACGCCATCGCGACCGGGTAGCCGAGCGTGGGCGACGGCGCCCCGGAGGTGACCTTGCCTACCACCGCTCCCGGGGTGGTGCCCTCGGCCCTCAGCACGACGTCGTAGTCGGCGCGCGCAGGGCGCCTGCCCTCACCGCGCAGCCCGACGAGCACGCGGGCCGGCGCCGACTCCTTGCGCGCGGCCAGGGCATCGCGGCCCACGAAGGGGAGCGGCGTACCGTCGTCGGACACCTTGTCGAGGCGCACCACGCGCCCCATCCCCGCCTCGAAGGGCGTGGTGGTGGTGTCGAGCTCGTGGCCGTAGAGCGGCATGCCGGCCTCGAGCCGCAGCGAGTCGCGCGCCGACAGGCCCGCCGGGACGAGGCCCAGCGGCTCGCCCGCCGCGAGCAGCGCGCGCCAGAGCGCGACGGCCTGGTCCGCCGGGACCCAGATCTCGAACCCGTCCTCGCCCGTGTATCCGGTGCGGCCAACGAGCACGGGGACGCCCTCGAAACGCATCCGCATGCAGGCGTAGTACTTGAGGTCGGCGAACGCGGTGCCGCCGGAGATCTCGGCGTCCTCGGCGAGCCCCGCCGTGGCGAGCATGGTCTCGACGGCTCGCGGGCCCTGTACCGCGATCAGCGCCTGGCCCGCCTGGACGTCCCTGAGCGCGACGTCGAAGCCGGTGGTGCGCTCCTGCAGCTTCGCGAGGACGAGCTCCGCGTTGGCCGCGTTCGCGATGACCGAGTACTCGCCGGGGGCGACGTGATAGACGATCAGGTCGTCGAGCACGCTGCCGTCCTCGGCGCAGATCATCGAGTAGCGCGCACCCATCTCGCGGACCTTGGAGATGTACCCGACGAGCGCATGGTCGAGGAACGTGGCGGCGTCGGGACCGGTCACGTTGATGTTGCCCATGTGCGACAGGTCGAAGAGGCCGGCGGCCTCGCGCACGGCGCGGTGCTCGGCCAGGTCGGACGTGTACCGCAGCGGCATGAGCCAGCCGCCGAACGGCGTCATCGAGGCGCCGAGCGCCACATGCTCGTCGAACAGCGGTGTCTTCCGGTCCTCACCCATGGATAGTTCCTCTCGTCTGCGAGTTGTCAGACATGCAGGTCACTCGGTGTGACCTCGGTGTCTGACACGTGCGGGGTCGTCTGACAGCTCACTCGGCGAACGCCTCGACCGGCGGGCACGAGCAGACCAGGTTGCGGTCGCCCTTGGCACCGTCGATGCGGCGCACCGGCGGCCAGTACTTCGTGGCCCGCAGGCTCGCCACGGGGAAGGCGGCAAGCTCGCGCGAGTAGGGCTTGGTCCACTCGTCCGTCAGGAGCGACGCCGCCGTGTGCGGCGCGTTGTGCAGCGGGTTGTCGTCGCGCGGCCACGTGCCCGCGCCGACGGCGTCGATCTCGCCGCGGATGGCGATCATCGCGGCGATGAAGCGGTCCAGCTCCGCCAGGTCCTCCGACTCGGTGGGCTCCACCATGAGGGTGCCGGGCACCGGGAACGCCAGGGTGGGCGCGTGGAAGCCGTAGTCCATGAGCCGCTTCGAGACGTCCTCCGCGGTCACGCCCGTCTCGGCGGTGATCTTGCGCAGGTCGAGGATGCACTCGTGCGCCACCAGCCCGTTCGGGCCCGTGTACAGCACGGGGAAGTACGGGTCGAGACGGCTCGCCACGTAGTTGGCGGTGAGGACGGCGGCCTTGGTCGCCTCGGTCAGCCCGTCCGGTCCCATGAGCGCGACGTAGGCGTAGGAGATCGGGAGGATGCCGGCGGAGCCGTACCGCGTCGAAGCCACGGGGATGCCCGCCGCGTTGTCGGCACCGCTGGTCGAGACCCCCGGCGTCGGGTCGCCGGGAAGGAACGGCACCAGGTGCTCCGCCACGGCTACCGGGCCGACGCCCGGGCCGCCGCCGCCGTGCGGGATGCAGAACGTCTTGTGCAGGTTCAGGTGCGAGACGTCGCCGCCGAACTCACCCGGCCGGGCGAGCCCCACCAGCGCGTTGAGGTTGGCGCCGTCGATGTACACCTGGCCGCCCGCGTCGTGCACCAGGTCGCAGACCTCGCGCACGTGCTCCTCGTAGACACCGTGCGTCGACGGGTACGTGATCATGATGCCCGCCACCTGGGGGCCGTGCTGGTCCAGCTTGGCGCGCAGGTCGTCGAGCAGGATCTCGCCGTCGTCCGCCGTCGACACCACCACGACCCGCAGGCCCGCGAGCGCCGCCGAGGCGGCGTTCGTGCCGTGGGCCGACGCCGGGATCAGCACGATGTCGCGCCCCTCCTCGCCGCGCGACGCGTGATAGCCCTTGATCGCGAGCAGGCCCGCGAACTCGCCCTGGCTGCCCGCGTTGGGCTGGAGGGACACGGCGGCGTAGCCGGTGATCTCGGCGAGCTGCTGCTCCAGCGCGTGGACGAGCTCCTCGTAGCCTTGGGTCTGGTCGACGGGTGCGTACGGGTGGATGTCCGCGAAGCCGGGCCAGGAGATGGCCTCCATCTCGGCGGTCGCGTTGAGCTTCATGGTGCAGGAGCCCAGCGGGATCATCGTGCGGTCGAGCGCAAGGTCCTTGTCGGAGAGCTTGCGCAGGTAGCGGAGCATGCTGGTCTCGGAGCGGTGCGTGTGGAAGATCGGGTGCGTCAGGTACGGCGTCGTCCTGGTGACCTCCGCGGAGAAGTCGGCGAACGCTCCCTGCACCTTGTTGGCTTCTGCGGTTGGCACCGGGTCCAGACCCAGGGTGGTGAGGATGGTGGTGGCGACCGTCGCGACGTGCGCCGGTGTCGTCGTCTCGTCCGTGCTGACCTGGACGTGGTCGGCGTCCGGGACGTAGAGGTTGTAGCCGGCGTCGGCCGCTGCCGCCGCGATCTCGAGGGCCTTGCCCGGAGTGTTCAGGCGGATGGTGTCGAAGAAGGTGTCGTGCTCGATCTCGACGCCCGCCGTGTGCAGGGTCTCCGCGAGGTCCGCTGCGTGCTGGTGGACGCGCTGGGCAATCGCCTTCAGACCGTCCGGGCCGTGGTAGACCGCGTACATGCTGGCCACGATGGCCAGCAGCGCCTGGGCCGTGCAGATGTTGCTCGTGGCCTTCTCGCGGCGGATGTGCTGCTCGCGGGTAGCCAGGGCGAGGCGGTAGCCGGGGGCGCCGTCGACGTCGATCGAGACACCGACGAGGCGGCCGGGGAGCTGCCGTTCCAGACCCTTCTTGACCGCCATGTAGGCGGCGTGCGGCCCGCCGTAGAAGAGGGGGACGCCGAAGCGCTGCGCGGAACCGACCGAGATGTCGGCGCCGAGCTCGCCAGGGCTGACCAGGAGCGTGAGGGCGAGCAGGTCGGTCGCGACGGTCACGAGCGCACCGGCCGCCTTGGCCTCGGCGATCACGCCGCGCGCGTCGAGCACGCGGCCCGATGCGCCGGTCTGCTGGACCACGAGGCCGACCAGCTCACCCGGCGGAAGCTCGGCCGGAAGTCCCGCGCGCAGGCCGTCGGTGAGATCGGCCACCACCACCGGAAGGCCGATCGCCTCGGCGCGACCGCGCGCCACCGCGAGCGACTGCCCGAACAGGTCGGCGTCGAGGACGACGTACCCCTCCTTGGCCCGCGACGCCCGCCACATCAGGGCGACGGCCTCTGCGACGGCGCTCGCCTCGTCAAGCAGGGAGGCGTTCGCGATCTCGAGCCCGGTGAGGTCCTCGACGGCGGTCTGGAAGTTGAGCAGCGCCTCGAGCCGGCCCTGGCTGATCTCCGGCTGGTAGGGCGTGTAGGCCGTGTACCAGGCGGGCGACTCGAGCACGTTCCGGCGGATGACGGCGGGCGTGTGCGTCCCGTAGAAGCCCTGGCCGATCATCTGGGTCTTGACCTGGTTCTTGCCGGCGAGCTCGCGCAGGTGGGCGAGCACCTCGGGCTCCGTGCGGGCGGCGGGCAGGTTCAGCGGCGCCTGGCTGCGGATCGCCTTGGGGACGGCCCGGTCGACGAGGGTGTCCATGGTGTCGATGCCGAGCTGGTCCAGCATGGTGCTGACCTCGCGGCCGCGAGGGCCGAGATGCCGGTCGGCGAAGACGTCGGGGTGGTAAGGCGTGCTCACGGCGGGCTCCTGGCTGTCCGGGGGCGTGGGGACGACTGCGGTCCCTCCCCGCTCTGTCATCCGACACCCTGCCCACCCGGGCGTGCGTCTACCTGAGAGTTTTGCCGGTCCGTCGTTCTCCGCCCGGAATCCGGGAGGAGGGCGGGACGCGCCGGCTTGCACCGTCGGTGGAGCCCTTCTGCCTGACGGCGGAGCGGCTCGCTTTCCAGAGTTGCCTCACCGTGGCGGTACGGGGGCCTGAGAGATTCCCGGGGAGGAAATTGCTCCTTCGGCGCCGGTTCTCCGGGTCCTCTCTGCCGGACGGCGGAGGGGCGCACCCGGCCGGACTCTCCCGTCACGGTTCTGGCGGCACGGTCCTGGTGATCGAGCTCGTCGAGGCCCGGGACCGTTGAAGATCTTCAGTTATGGGCTCATCGTAGCGGCGTGGACGGTCCCTCGGGACCTCGCGGCAGGCCTGCGCCGAGGTCGGCAGCCGACCTTGGGCCTCCCCTGGCTCCGGCTACCCCAGGTCGATCTCGCGTGCCGCCACGACCATTGCGTCAACGACCGCCCCCACCGCGGGTCCGGGCTCGTGCCGGTTCTGGCGGTGCCGCACCACCATGCGCCGCGAGCCGAGACCGGCGAGCGCCACCACGGCGACGCTGTCGGGTATCTCCTGCTGCAGGGCCAGCGCGGGCAGCATGGCGACGCCCTGGCCCGCGGCGACGAGCGAGATCGCCGTGTCGAAGTCGTTGTAGGCGTGGCGGGTCTCGAAGGCCGTGCCGAGCTGCGCGGCGAGACGACCGAGCGCGCGATCAGCGGCCGATCCGGCCTGTGGGCCCACCCACATGAGCCCCGCGAGGTCATCTATGCGCTCGGGCGCGGGCAGGCTGGTCGGCACGATGATCCGCCACGGTTCGTCGAGCAGGGGGACGTCATGGGCGCCGCGCGGGGCAGGGGCGTCGACGTCGACGTCGCGCTCCAGGACTATCGCGTCCAGGTCGCCGGCACGCAGGCGACGCGTCGCGTCCGGTGGGTCGTACTCCTGCACGTCCACCTCGATGTGCGGGTGGCGCTCGGCGAGCGAGACGAGCATCGGCGCGACCACCGTGCGGATGGCGGTCTGGATGGACCCGACGGACACCCGGCCCGTGAGCTCTCCGCCCAGGGCGGCGATGGCCTGGCGCGCCTGGACCATCTCCGCCTCGATGCTCTCCGCCGCATCGGCCAGCACCCGGCCGGCCGGTGTGAGAGTTACGCCACGAGGCCCACGGTCCAGCACGTCGACACCCTCCTCGGCCTCCAGGCGGGAGATCTGCTGCGAGACGGCGGAGGGCGTGACGTGCAAGAGGTCAGCGGCCGCGAGCACTCCGCCCGCGCGGTGCACGGCGAGGAGAAAAGCGAGTCTTCGCGGGTCGGTCGGCATGTAGCAATGCTACATCCCGGAGTCACGAACGTTCGATTGTGCTGAAGGCAAATCTGGCTCATGCTTGGTCGTGGCGGCGGTCGTGCCCAGTTCTCCCAGGCCCCGCGCCACACCCCCTGATGGACTCCGGCGCACGGACTCCTCGCCCTCTCGAATCGTTTCGATCCCTCTTCGGATCTCAAGTACCAGGAGTATTCGCCATGACCCTCATGATGGTTGCCACCGCTCTCGGCTGGGTTGGCGCGGTCGCCGGCCTCGTGGCCTACGCCATGGTCAGCCGCGGGCGTTGGAACGCCGACTCGTTCGCGTTCCAGGGCACCAACATGCTGGCCGGCGTGACCATGCTGACGGTCGCCGCGACGAACGGCGTCTGGCCGTCCGCCGCCGCGAACATCGCCGCCATCCTGATCGGCGTGCACGCGGTGACGACCATGCTCCGCGCGAAGAAGCGGAAGGCGCAGAGCGCACCGACCCTGACGGTCGTCGAGGACATCGCGCAGGACGACCGCGAGCCCGCGGCGCAGCCCGCCGTCAGCCACCGGGCGTACGCCGAGGCCGCCTGACCGTCCTTGTCTCCTGGGATCCGCCCCGAGGCCCGGCGCCGCGTGCGCCGGGCCTCGCGACGTCTTGCGGGTGGCGCCACATGTGGTGCGCTGTCGTGATGAACCCGCGCATCAACACGGTGGTGCTCGACACCACGGACGCCCGTGCCCTCGCCGAGTTCTACCGGCAGCTCTTCGGGCTCTCGTACCGCACCGGCGACGAGGCCCCGGCGACCGGACAACCCGACCCGAACGGCAGGGACTGGCTCGTCCTGCGGAACGACGACGGCGTGTCCCTCGCGTTCCAGCAGGTGGACGAGCTGCCGAGGTCGACGTGGCCGGAGCCCGACATCCCGCAGCAGCTCCACCTGGACACCACGGTGCCCGACGTCACCGCGCTCACCGAGGCGCGTGACCGCGCCCTCGCGCTCGGGGCCACCCTGCTGCTCGACCGGACGGACGACCCGGACGAACCGCTCTACGTCTTCGCGGACCCGATGGGCCACCCGTTCTGCGTCTTCGTCGGGTGACCGGATCGGCCGCTACCCAGCCGGCGGTGTGAACGACAGGTCCACCACGAGCGCCCGGTGGTCCGATACCCCGGTGTCCACCGCCCGGCCGACCGCTGCCGGCTGGCGGGCGTCCGCACCGGCGTCCCACAAGACGTGGTCGATCTGGAACCGGGGATCGTGCCGGGGAAAGGTGTCGTCGGTCGCGAGCGGACGCCAGCCCGTGCGATCGGCCGGTACCGACCCGCGGAGGTTGAAGTCCCCCAGCAGCACCAGCGGCCGGGGCAGCCCGGCGAGCCGACGCCGGAGGTGGTCGACCTGCCGTTCCGCATGCCGTTCCCCGGGTGTGCCGCTGCGGTATCCGGCCGTGCGCCGTGCGATCCCGGCCGCCCAGGTGACCGTGGGGAACCGGTACACGCTGAGGTGGGTGCACACGACGGTGAGCGGCCCCGACGGGGCGTCGATCTCGGCGGCGAGCGCCACCCGGGGCTCGTCCGTGCCGAGCTGGAGCCGGCCCCACACCCACGGGGTGGCGGGCGGCAGGAGCACTGTGTGCCAGCTCCGCACGGGGTACTTGGAGAGCAGCGCGATGCCGTAGCCGGGAACGTCCGGCCGTTCCGCGCGGCGGGCACGACGCCGGACGCCGGGATACCGGAACGGCCCGGCGAGCGCCGGCCGGAACCGGTGGTCGACGGCACCCATGGCCTCCGCGCAGAGCCGCGCCTGGTCCGCGCCACCGGACCGCGCCTGCCGCAGGTCGACCTCCTGCAGGCCGACGACGTCGGCGTCGAGCGCCGCGACCGCGTCGGCCAGTCGGTGGTTGTCGACACGGCCGTCGGGGCCGAGGCCGTGCTGGACGTTGAACGTGGCTATGCGCACGTCCCGATCTTGGGCCCAACCAGCTCGCTGCCGCTACCGCACCGCGGCCACGGCAGCTCGGCCGGCGTGCGTCAGAGATCCTCCGGCAGGACCGGTTTCTCCAGGAACTCGTCGATGGCCTCGCGGGTCGGGAACACCGTGACTCCGGGCCCCGAGAACAGGTGCACCAGGGAGTAGGCGATGTCTCGCACCGCGATGTTCGCCAGGTTCGAGGCCTGCCGCAGCAGGTCGAACGCCGCCTCCTCGTCGATGCCGTAGACCACCATGAGCACGCCCTTCGCCTGCTCGATGACCGCCCGGCGCTCGGCAGAGGCCTGGATGGACGCCGTCGCGTCGCGTGCCGCCGCCTCGCGGTGCGACTCGGTGACGTCGATGAAGTAGCCGAACAGCTCGGTCACCCGGCCCGTCGCAGGGTCGCGCCGGCCCTGGCCCGTGACGGCGAGCGTGCGGGTCTTGCCCTGGGCGTCGCGGATGCGGTGCACCGAGCTGAACGGCTGCCCGGTCTCCGCGGCCCGGCGCAGCAGGCCGTCGACCCGCGCTCGGTCGTCAGGGTGCTTGTGGGACAGCATCAGCGGCGTCGTCGGCACGATCTGGCCGGGCTCGAAGCCGTGCATCACGTACACCTCGTCCGACCATGCCCACTGGCCGGTCGCCAGCTCCAGCCGGTATCGACCGACGGGCGGGCGGGCGCCCCCTGCAAGCACTTGCTCCAGTGTCTCGTCGAGCGGTGGCTCGCTGGGAGTCGTTGGGGAGGTCACGACACTCCTTCCAGAACAGTTGCGCAGAACCGGTGCTCTGAGGGTACGGGATGTGCGACCCCTCAGGGCACGAGCGATCAGAAGGTGTGCAGGGGGTCCGCCGAGAGCGCGCCGGTGTTCTGACCAGGTTCGAGGACCTCGACGGTCCCGCGTTCGCCGTCCACCCGGAGCCGGTCACCGGTACGCAGCCGCATGGTCGCGTTGCCGCACCCGACGACGGCCGGGATGCCCAGCTCGCGGGCGACTATCGCGGCGTGCGAGAGGGGCGCGCCGACGTCGGTCACGACGGCCGCCGCACGTGGGAAGAGCGGCGTCCAGCCGACGTTGGTGACCGACGTGACCAGCACCTCACCGGCTCGCAGCGCGTCGCCGTCGTCCACGGTACCCACCACCCGGGCGACCCCCTCGACGACCCCCGCGGCGCCGGGGAAGCCCCTGACCCGGTCGTCGGGCGCGGTCTCCTGGCCGTGCTCGTCGAACACGTCGGTCCGCCGTGCCGGATCAGCCGCCCACCGGACCGGGTCGAACCGGCCCCGGATCACCGCCGGATAGGCGGGCAGGGCGCGGTACTGCTCGTACGTCGCCCGGCGGATCGTCACCCGCCTCTTGGTTGCTGAGGTCCCTGGTGTTCCCGGCCCCGCCGCGGAGTCGAGCACGTCGAGCAGCTCGTCGATCGTCAGGAAGAAGACGTCGTCGCCGAGGCCGGTGAGCTCGCCGGCGCACACCGCGAAGGTGCGCAGCGCCCAGAACGTTCGGACCACCTCGGACCGGGCACGCTCGCGGTCCCGTGCGGTGCGGGCCCACCGGTCGAGCTTGCCGCGGACGGCGCGCGCCCTGCGCGGCGAGCGGGCTTCCAGCCGTTCCCACGCACCGGCTCGCGCGCGCTCCTGCCTGGCGAGCAGCGCGTCGACGTCGGTCTCGGCCGCCGCGCGGAGCTGCCGGGCGAGCCAGTCGGGATCTTCTGCGGGGCGCGGGACCGAGACCTCGAACTCGTCGGCGCACCGGTGCCCGTAGCGGGCCACGTACGTCTCCTCGTCGAGCTCCCCGAGCGCCACCTTGCGCAGTCCGACGAGGGTCTCCATGCTCGCGAGCCCCTGCGGGCCGGCGGACAGGCCCGACGCGAGGAGCTCGGTGTCCGCGTCACCCACGAGGGGCCTCAGGTCCCGGCGCAGCGTCAGCAGACCGGCGCCGCCTCGCCGGCCCGCGCCACGCAGCACCCGTGACGACTCGACCAGGTACGGACCGAGCTCCGCGCGCCAGAACGACGCCAGCCGGCCGGCGTCGTCCACCGTGGCCGCGCGGTGCCGCAGGTTGATTCCGTCCTGCTCGGCGGTGCGAAGGAATCCCTCGACCGCCCGGACGTCCCGCACCAGAGAGCCGACGTTGCGCGCGACCATGGGCAGCAACCGCCCCACCAGCTCCCCGCGGCCCATGGGGATCACAGGGATCTCCACCTGGCCAGGCCTCCGCCCGAGGACCTCCTGGTGTGCGGCGTCGACGGTCTTCTGGATCCCGAGTGCGCGAGCGACAGTCTCGGTGGCGCTGAGGTTCAGGTAGAACCGGCCACCGATGTTGCCGTGCCCGGGGAACCCGAGGCCGGCGTCCGCCATCGCGTTCGCCATGAAGATCTGCATGAGGGACCAGGTCAGTGGCGTCATCACGCTCGGAAGCGCCTCGCCGAGGTTGGTGTTCGTCCACAGGTAGTCCCCGAGCAGGCTGTCGTTCCACACCTCGGTGACCGGCCGGCGGCCTGCGGCGCCCGTGACAGGTCGCGCCTGCAGGACGAACGGCCGGCCGTGACTCACCGCCCACTCGACGTCCACCGGCACCTCGTACAGCTCCTCGATGCGGACACCGATCGCGGCGAGGTCGGCGGCCTGCCCGTCGGTGAGCGACGGGCGACGCCGCAGCTCGTCCGGAACCGGCTCGTTCCGGGTCCCGTCGTCGGTCCGCACCGTGCGCACCTCCTTGTCGCTCACCGTGGCCCGGACGGCATCGCCCACCCGCGCCACCAGGAAGGTGTCGGGGTTGACCTGCCCGCCGACGACGGCCTCCCCCAGCCCCCACGCCGCGTTGATCACCACCCAGTCGCGCGATCCGGTCATCGGGTCGACGGTGAACAGGATGCCCGCGGCGTCAGCCAGGACCATCTGCTGCACCACCACCGCGAGACTCACCTCCTCGGCCGGGATGTCGTGCCTCGCGCGGTAGCCGATGGCACGCGCCGTCCACAGGGAGGCCCAGCAGTCCCGTACCGCGCGCAGCAGCGCCTCCTCGCCGCGGATGTTGAGGTACGAGTCCTGCTGGCCGGCGAACGACATGCCCGGCAGGTCCTCTGCCGTCGCCGAGGAGCGCACGGCGACGGCCGGGTCGCTCGCGCTGGGCCCGCTCCGGGCCTGGGCGCGCAGGCCCGAGTACCCGGCCCGGACGGCGTCGGCCACCGCCGTCGGGACCTCCAGGTCCGCGAACACCTCGGCGATGCGGGCGGCCGCGGCCTCGTGGGTCTCGGGCCGGTCCGGGTCCACCTGTGCCGTGGCCTCGACGATCGCCCGCTGCGGGGCGCCCACTACCGCCGCACCGTAGGCGCCGGTGGTGACGTGGAAGCCCTCGGGAACCGGTAGGCCGGCCGCAGCCAGGCAAGCCAGGGACGAGCCCTTGCCGCCGGCCGTCGCGAGGTCGGTGGCTGCAGGGTCGGCCAGGTCGAGCACGAACCGCTGCGGGACATCAGTGCTCACGGGGTTCTCCTTGGTCTGGGTCTAGCCTCACGCCGGGTGAACATCCTTCCAGCACAGAGGTCCGCCCCCACCAGACGGTCAGGCATGGACTCGCGTGAGAACCCATGCCTGACCATCTGGCGAAGGCGGACCTCTGTCCGTCGTCGGCCAGGAAGACCTAGTTGACCGTGATGGCCACCGTCGCCTGCGACGGAGCCTGCAGGGTGGTGCCCGCGTACTTCGCGATCCACGTGCCCGAGGTGCTCGTCAGCGCCGTCGTCGAGTACGTCCCGTTCGTGCCGGTGGTGACGGTCTTCTGGAGGGTCGCCCCTTCCGAGCCTGCCGGGTCGAAGTACAGACCGACCGACGTGTTGGGCGCCGGCTTGTCCGCGGCACCGCCGCCGCTCACGAGCTGAACCTTGCGCACCTCACCGCTGAGCGTGATGGTCTTCGGCCCGGTGAACGACGTCTCCGACGCCGCGAGGGTGGTGGTGCTCGCCCGCTTCACCACGATCGTCGTGACGGTGTCGTCCTGAACCAGGACGTCGTGCGTGCAGTTGCTGATGCCGCTCGCGGCATCGTTGGCGTCCCAGTCCGGTGCGGAACAGGCCTTCATCGCGTCCCGGATGCCGATGTCGTAGATGCCGGCAGGCATGGTCGGGTTGAAGGTGAGGTTCACGGCGCTGGTGCCGACACCGGCGTGCGTCATCTCGCGCTCGACGTGGTACCCGTCCGGGAAGCTGCCCTCGCCGCGGCGGCTGTCGGCGCTCACGAAGCCCGACTTGCCGCCGACGGTGAAGCCGAGGCTGCCGACGTCGACCCGCCGCGACACAGGGGCCAGGCCGACGACGACGTCGTGCGTCATCAGGTGGTCACCCGCGGTGTAGCCGTTCTGGGTAGCGCTGACCTGACCCTGGCGCAGCGTCGTGGTGCGCTCCCGCGACGAGTAGGTGATCGTCCACACCGTCTTCGCGCCCGCATCGGTCATCGGCATCTCGGCCCGCCACTTGCCGGACCCGACCGGCGTCCGGCGCGTCGTGAAGAAGCCCCGTGAGTCGGTGGTGAGGGTGGCCTGCAGCGTCTCCGGTGCGTCACCGGTCGGGTCGAAGTACACCTTCACCTGCTGACCGGTAGCCGGGTGGTACTCGCCGGTGCCCAGGCTCCGCATGTTCGCGGCGCCCGAGACCGAGATCGTGGAGCCGGCGGGCGCGCTCGACGGAGACGTCCAGATCGCTGGGATGTTCCGCTGCGCCCGGAACGGCACCAGGGCCGGGTTCTCGGTGCGGATCGGCACGTTGACCACACTGCCGTTGGACGTGGTGACCGCGATCTCCGCGGTCACGCTGACCTGATAGATGCCCGGCTTCGCGTCCGCGGACAGGGGCACCCTGGAGGTCCAGGTGTTCGCAGCGCTGGTAGCGGCGAACTGTGCGCCCACGAGCGTCCTGTCGTCCGGGTCGACCATCGTCATGCGCCCCGACCGCATCGATGCGGACGTGCCGTTGTGCGTGATGCTGAGCGTCCCGAGGATCGAGCCCTGCACCTCCGAACCCGGCGGCAGGGAGATCTTGGCGGTGACGACGACGTCCGCCACCCGCATGGTCATGGACTGGCTCTGCCCTGCGGAAGGTCCGGGCGAAGCCGCACCGTCAGGAGTCACGGCGCCGCTCGATGCAGCTACGCCGGTCATCATCAGTACCGCGCTGAGCGCCATGCTCAGCGGCACACGCATCTTGGTTCTCATCAGCCCAGGCCCCTCATCCCGGGGACGCGGACGCGTCCCGCCCCAGCCGCATGTTCCCCCGGGTGAAACCTGAGGGCCAACGGGAGGCAGTGATGTGAAGGGGTGAAATTTTTCCATCCGCTGCGACGTACCCGACAGTTGCGACAATGGGGTCGTGGAAGCCGACGGACGCAAGGAAACGCCGAACGAACGCGCTGATCGAAACTGGAACGAGCTGCTCCAGGAACTACGCGTGATGCAGACGGGCGTGCAGATCCTCACGGGGTTTCTGCTCACGCTCCCGTTCCAGCCGACGTTCGCCGATCTCGACGACTACCAGCGCACGGTCTACCTGGCGCTGGTCGTGACCTCGGTGATCGCCACGGCGCTCATCGTGGCTCCCGTCAGCGTGCACCGGTCGCTGTTCCGCCAGCAGATGAAGCGCCACATCGTCACGCTGGCCGACCGGCTCACGCGGGTAGCGCTCGCCGTGCTCGCCCTCGTGATGACCGGCGCGAGCCTGCTGGTGTTCGACGTCGTCGTCGGGCGGACCGAGGGCATCGTCGTCGGCGCGAGCGTGCTCGTGGTGCTGGCGATCGTGTGGGTGGTCCTGCCGGAGGTGCTGCGCCGGCGCGGCTGATCAGAGCGTCTTGTGCCAGGCCACGATCCGGTCCACCGCACGCGACACCGTGTCGAGCGACGACGCGAACGACAGCCGCACCCAGTCCCCGCCGCGCACCCCGTCGAAGTCGGTGCCGGGCGTGATGGCGACGTCGGCCTCCGCGAGCAGGCGGGCGCAGTAGGTCACCGAGTCGAGGCCGAACTCGGCGATGTTCCCGTACAGGTAGAACGCGCCGTCAGCCGGTGCGACGGGGCGCCAGCCGAGCTCGCCCAGCCGCTCCAGGAGCAGGGTGCGCGACGCCGCGTACCGGGCCACGTTCTCGGCCGCGGCCGCGTACCCCTCGGGCGTGAACGCGGCGATACCGGCCTGCTGCGCGAGCGCGGGCGGCGAGAGCGCGACGTTGCCCGCGAGCGCGTCGACCGACGCGACCAGCTCGTCGGGCAGCACCAGCCAGCCGAGGCGCCAGCCGGTCATCGCCCAGTACTTCGAGAACGAGTTCACGACGATCGCGCCCTGGCCGACGAACGTCGCCGCCGTCGCCTGCGCCACCTCGTCCGAGTAGGCGATGCCGTGATAGATCTCGTCGCTGATCAGCCGCACGTCGTGGTCGGCGCACCACTCGGCGATCGCGGCCAGCTCGGCGGGCGTGATCATCGTGCCGGTCGGGTTGGCGGGCGAAGCGACCATGACGCCGTCGAGCCCGCCGCCGTAGTAGGCCTCGTTGAGCTGCGACACCGTGGGCTGGTAGCGGGTCTCTGGGCCGCAATCGAGTTCCACGACCTCGCAGCCAAGGGCCGAGAGGATGTTCTTGTAGGCGGGATAGCCGGGCCGGGCGAGGGCCACGCGGTCGCCGACGTCGAACGCCGCGAGGAACGCGAGCACGAACCCGCCGCTCGAGCCCGTGGTGACGGCGATCCGCGCGGGGTCGAGATCGACGTCGTACCAGCGCTTGTAGTGGCCGGCGATCTCCGCGCGCAGGGCGGGGACGCCCATCGCCTCGGTGTAGCCGAGGGTGCCCTCACGCAGCAGCGCGATGGCACGCTCCCGCACGACGTCGGACGCGCCGGTGGACGGCTCCCCCGCGCAGAGGTTGAGCACGTCCGCCCCGGTGGCACGCCGCGCGTTCGCGGCGGCGAGCACCTCCATGACGGCGAACGGGGGCACGTGTGACCGGCGAGAGACCTTCATGCGGCCATCATGACCCACCGCCCCGCCCATTGGCGGAGCCAGCCTGACCGACCTCAGACCGGTCCCACACAATTATGAGCGATCCAACACAATTGTGCGGTAGCCGATATAATTGTGTGGGACGTGCAGGCCATGCCGCCGGGAGGAGCATCGTGGACTGGAACCACCCGGAGCACATCTTCGGATCGAGCCTCGAGCCTGTCGTTCTGCGTGTCCTGTGGCGAGCGGGTGCGCCGATGACCGGTGCGGAAGTCCACCAGGTCGCTGGCAAGGGCTCTCCCAGCGGCATTCGACTGGCGCTCTCCCGACTTTCGCTCCAGGGAATCATCGTGTCCTCCCGTGTCGGGACAGCGACCACCCACACCTTGAACCGAGAGCATTTCGGATTCGCCGCTGTCGACGCGGCCTTCAGCGCGCTCGACCCATGGACCCAGTTCCGGTCGCGCGTCACCGCGGTGATAGCGGAACATATTCCCGACGATCCTCTATCCGTGACGGTGGCCGTGTTCGGTTCCGTCGCGCGTGGCGAGGCCCGGCCGGACTCAGACGTCGACCTTGCGGTCGTCGTCAACGAGGTGGACGACGTCGCCGAGAACCTGGCCGACGAGCTCCGGAGCGAGCTCAGCGCGGCCACCGGACAAGCCGTCCAGGTCTACCTCACGACGCCCGCACGCCTGAACGACGCCGTACGTCTCGCGGACCCGATCGTCGACTCCTTCCGCTCGGATGCGCGTGCCGTGTCCGGCCCGGACATCCGCACGTACCTCCAGGAGCATCGATGACACCCCGCCAGCAGCCCCGAACGCGACCAATGACCGGTGGCGACGTCCGCGTACGAGCCGCCACGGCGCGCAAGTATCAGGAGGTGGGCGAGATGGTCCTCGGCGAGGCGCCTGACGAACGGCAGGTGGCCGGCGGGCTGG
The DNA here is from genome assembly GCF_042726755.1 of Promicromonospora sp. NPDC060271. Classification (NCBI taxonomy): domain Bacteria; kingdom Bacillati; phylum Actinomycetota; class Actinomycetes; order Micrococcales; family Promicromonosporaceae; genus Promicromonospora; species Promicromonospora sp. NPDC060271. The sequence goes on from NZ_JBHXBG010000004.1 coordinate 47,150, forward strand.
CGGCACTGGCCGCGATCGCTGCGTCCGATGCGATCTGCGGTGCGCGGCTCGGGCGCTGCGCCATCGGACAGGACCACGCGCAGGCGGAGAATCTCATCGCCACGGTCCAACCTGACGGCCGTGAGCTGGCCAAGAAGCTCGCCCGCGTCTTGGCCGAGAAGTCCAACGCTCACTACGGGACGACCTACCTGAGCGGCGCGGAGACGTTGACGATGATCAGGAACTCGCGCGCGCTCGTCGACGCTCTGGACGTCCACCTGACCTGAGTGTGGGCGGCAAGGAAACGATCAGCGGCCTTTCGGGCCGCTTGTGAAAGTTGTAACATGCTGACATGGCGCCGGGATCGCGCGATGACGCAGACAACGACCCTCTCCGCCGAGCCGCGCAGTACCGCGTGGACCGGGAAGCCGGGAGCGCAGCGGATCCGGCAGGATCACCCGGCACCGCCGACCCGGACGAACGCGACGAAGGCAAGCGGTCGCTCGGCAGCATGACCGTCGAGGAGCGCTCCCGCTACGTCGACGTGGTGGTCGACCAGGCGATGCGCCGCGGCGAGTTCGACAACCTACCTCTGCAGGGCAAGCCGATCCCCGGTCTGACCGGGACGCACGACCCCGACTGGTGGATCAAGGGCCTGATCGAGCGCGAGAACATCACGGGCCTGCTGCCGTCCGCCCAGCTCCGCAAGGACGACGCCGAGCTGGACGACAAGCTGGACCTCGAGGCGATGGAGGTCCGGGTCCGGGAGATCGTCGCGGACTTCAACGCGCGGGTCGTCGACGCCCGGCGTCAGCTCCAGGGCGGACCGCCCGTCGTCACGCCCACCAGGGACGTGGACGATGAGGTCGCGCGGTGGCGGGCCCGGCGTGCGGCACGGCGGACGGCGTCGTCCGATTCGCCGACGGCCTCGCGTCGCGCTCCGACGACGTCGGAAAGCCGTCCGTGGTGGAAGTTCTGGTGACCGGACCGCAACCGGTCAGAAGCCGTAGGCCGTCACGATGACCACGGCGGTCACCAGCCAGTAGGGCACGGAACCGGCGACGAAGCCCAGTCCTGCCACCACGGCCATGCGCCCCCAGCGAGCGCCGAACCTGCCGAACAGCGCTCCGGCGGCCATGACGAGACAGCCCGCGATCGTCACCCCCTCGGCGGCTCCCTGCGAGATGAGCATCCCGAGGATCAGCGCGGCGATCCCTGTGGCGGTCTCGCTGCGAACGAGATACGGCCCGCCCCGGCGAGCCCGGGGGTGGGTCTCCTGGTGCGTTGTCATGGCGCATCGCCCCTCGTGCCCGACGGCGGTGTGGGCACCTTCTCCCCAGGATCCCACCACGGCTCGTGGTTCGCCAGAGGCCGCGGAACCGAACGAACAGGCGGCCTCGGCGTCAGTCGCTGGGAGCCACGTAGCCGCGGAACCAGCGCCGCGTCTCGCGCCAGACATGCTCGCGGACGGGCTCGGCGGAGAGGGTCACGTCGTGCAGGCCGCCGGCGATGCGGACGAGGGTGGTGAGGGAGCCGACGTCGGGTACCCGGCGGGCGATCCCGACCACGTCCAGGACCGAGTCCGTGCTCTTCATGTCCTCGCTCCACCGCGTCGGGATGGTGCTGCGCGTGCTGAGCAGCACCAGGACCGGCACCTCGATGCCGAGCCCGCGCGCCACCTGGTCCTGACCGCGGAAGATCGCCGCGAGCCAGGCCGGCGTGGCACGCCAGCCGGCGTCGGGACGCCAGGCGACGTCGTAGTCCCACTCCCCGTCGAACCGTGCGGAGATCGCTCGGGCGTACAGGCCACGATCCAGGTTGACGAGCTGGCTGCGCGGTACGAGCGCGGACTGCACCCGGATGCCGGGCTCCATGATCTTGCGCACCGCCTCGCGGGGCTGGAACTCCAGCCAGGGCGAGTTCAGCACGAGCCCGGCCACCCGCTCCTGGTTGTGCGCCGTCCACAGGCTGACCGTGAGCCCGCCCGTCGAGTGGCCCATGAGCACCAGCTTGCGCTCGGGCGCCGCGCCCCGGCCGTGCCCCATGGCGGTGAGCGCGGCCTCGATGTCCTCGTCGTAGGTGGTCAGGCTGCGCACGTACCCAGGGGTCTGCCCCTCGCGCAGGCTCCGTCCGTAGCGCCGCAGGTCAAGGGCATGGAACCGAACTCCGAGCGACTCCCAGAAGTCCGCGAGATGGGTCTGGAAGAAGTAGTCGAGCCAGCCGTGCACGTACAGCACGTCCACACCGGCATCGGGCACGGCGGCCTGCGCCTCGTCGTCGGCCGCTGACCGCGCTTCGGCGTGTCCGCGCCCCGCACCACCCAGGTGGAGCCTCCGGCCCAGCTCGGACAGCTCGTCCCAGAGTCGTGCCACCTGCGGGTTGTCGGCGCCTACCCGGCGGAGGCCCCGGCGCGGCTCGTCCCCGTGCCGGTCCCCCGGTGACTCGGCCGCCGACGACCGGATGCGGCGCACCAGCGTCGCCACGACCTCTGGCTCCTCCTCGTCCGGCTGCAGGGGCAGCGTCAGGCGTTCGAAACCCGGCAGCACGTCCGGCTCCCACGCCTGCTCGGGCGTCGTTCCGTCGTCCACACCCAGGGAGAGGCTCGTCATCTGACCGACGGTAATCGCAGGTGCGCCCACTCCGTCGGATAGTCGTCGAGCCACGCCTCGAGCGACTGCGCCGCCCGTCCCGCGAGCAGCCTGACGTCCGGGCTCACCGCCGCGAGAACGCCCGCCTCGATCGCCTGGCACTGCGTGATCCAGTCCTCCACCTCGCCGGCGGTCGACCGGTAGAACAGGGCGCGTGCCTGGTCGACGGTCTGGGGCGCGTACCGGACGGCGCGGCCCGCTGCGCTCGACAGCACCGCGGCCACCTCGTCGAGGTTCAGCGCCTCCGGCCCCGTCACGTGGTAGGTCCGGCCCGCGTGGCGTCTCGGGTCCTCGTCGAGGAGGACGGCGGTGGCGACGTCGGCCACGTCGTCGTGCGACACCGAGGCGACCCGACCGTCTCCAGCCGGTGCCCGGAGCACCGTGCCCCGCGTCGATCCGTACGACTCGTCGTAGACCGCGAGGGTGAGGGTGCGGTGGAACATGGCGATCCGCAGCATCGTCCACCTGAGGTCGGTGCCGCGCAGGTACTCCTCGGTCAGCCAGTCGTCGCGCGCGGCCGACGAGACGGCGTCCGGTCCCGCGCCGACGGAAGACACGTAGACCACGTGCCGCACCCCGGCGAGCACCGCCGCGTCGATCGCCGCGCGGTGCTTGTCGACCCGCCCCGGACGCTCCTTGCCTGGCACCAGGAAGACCGCGTAGGCGTGCGCGAACGCGCTGGTCAGGATCCTGGAATCCACGTCGGACGGCACGGCGACGACCTCGGCCTCCGGCAGCGGGGCGCCGTCGGGCAGACGGGGCGCCGTGCCCTCCCCGCTGACCAGCAGGCGCTGCCGACCGCCCGCCGCTGCCACGCGGAAGGCGAGCCTGGAACCCAGGCGGCCGTCGGCCCCGGTGAGGACGACCAGCCGGTCTGACGACGCGGAGGTCATCCCCTCACCGTAATCGGCAGACGGTCACCGGGCCGGGCGGGGTGGGGTGAAACGTCCGCCGGTCACGCGCCGGAGGGCACGCCGAGCTCCGCCCGGACGAAGTCGACGACGCCGTCCGCGGCCGCCTCGATCTGCGCGAGGCAGACCTCGAAGTCGTGCGGACCGCCGTACCAGGGGTCGGCGATGTCGAGCTCGTTCTCGGCGAGCCCGTCGGCCGCGGGGTCGAACGAGCGGTACATCCGGATCACGGGGCCACCCTGCCCGGCGAGCTCTCGCAGGCTGCGCGCATGCCAGGTGGTCATCGCGAGCACCAGGTCCCGCGAGGCGACGTCGGCGGCGGTCACCTGGCGCGCGCGGTGTCCGCCACCCGTGCGGTAGCCGTGCTCGGCCAGGACCGCACGGGCCCGCCGGTCCACCGGGTTGCCGTGCTCCTCGTCGCTCACACCGGAGGAGTCGACGACAACGGAGTCACCGAGGCCGGCGGCCTCGAAACGGTCACGGAGCACGATCTCGGCCATCGGGGACCTGCAGATGTTTCCCGTGCAGACAGTCATCACGCGGTAGGCAGTCACGCGAGCATTCTCCCCGGCCGGAGGCGCGGGAAAGCCCGCGGGGCGACGTATGTCAGCCGTGCTGGACGAGGGCACGGCACCCGCGGGCTCCGGTGGTCGCGAGAAATTCGCCACCTTGTCCCGTTGCGCCTGGCAGATCAGGAAGGCCCCGTGCTGAGCCCCCCGACCGGCGTCGGCGCGAAACGCTTGCGCGTCACGCGACTAGCGCGCGACCACCTCATGGGTCCGATGTGAAATCACTTCTCGGATCACCTCCTTTCTCATGTGCCCACGAACTTACGCCTCGAAGTGGCAGCCGCCCAGGTTTTTTCCTCGCGGCGAAACCAGGAATGAGACCAAGAGCCTCGGGCACCCGCGGGGCGACGACTTTTGGGGCGCCGATCCGTCTGCCCTGCATGACGACCACCACCGTCGACTCCTTCACGACGTCGGCAGACGGCACCCGCATCGCGTACGACCTGACCGGACCGACGCCCGGTCTGGCGCCCGCGATAGTGGTGGTCGACGGTGTGCTCGCCCACCGCCTGCCCGTCACGCTCGCCGTGGCGTCCGCACTGGGCGACCGGGCGACGACGCTGCGCTACGACCGGCGGGGGCGCGGCGGGAGCGGGGACACTCCCCCGTACAGCGTCGACCGGGAGGTCGACGACATCGCCGCCCTCCTGGAGGTGACCGGTCCGGCAGCGCTGCTCGGCATCTCCTCCGGCGCGTTCCTCGCACTGCGTGCGGCGGCCGACCTGGGGGCCGGCGTCACGGGCGTGCTCTGCTACGAGCCGACGTACGACATCGCGAGCGGCGAGCCGCCCACCGATCCCCGGATGATCGCCGGGGTCGAGATCTGCGTCGAGGTGGGCGACCCCGGCAGCGCCGTCGAGCTGTTCCTCGACGTGGTCGGCATGCCGTGCGGACTCCTGCCGCGCATGCGGAAGTCGCCCTCGTGGGCCGGCCTCGAGGCGATCGCCCCGACCATCGCCTACGACGGTCGGATACTCGCCGGCATCACCCTGGGCCACCGGGCGCTCATGGGCCGGTGGCACGAGATCACCCAGCGGGTCCTGGTGGCGGACGGCGCCGCGAGCGCCGTGTCCGTCAAGCGCGCGGCGGAGTCGTTGGCGGCGGTGCTGCCGGCGGCACGTCGGGTGACCCTGCCCGGGCACGGGACGGACGTGCCACCGGAAGCGCTGGCGGAGGCGGTGACGAGCCTGCTCAGAACGGTCGGCGGGCCGTGACCAGGATGCGCGGGGCCTCGTCGACGAGCTGGTTGCCCGTCGCGAAGTGCATGTGCAGCGCGCGCAGCCCTGCCTCGTGCCGCGCGACGGCGGACGGGCTGAGGCCGGCGAGGTCCGGAACCTGCCATGCAGCGCTCCGCAGGTACCAGAGCACAGAGGACAGGTCGGTGAACGTGCGGCTGCCGACGTACTCCTTGGCCTCGACGATCTCCAGCCCGGAGGCGACGAGCCCGTCGGAGACCACGTCGACGGTGACGGCGTCCGGGTCCCAGCCGAGCGGCACGCCGAGCGCCCGGTTGAGGACTATGCCGTCGCGCGTGTCCACCTGCTCGGTGACGAACGTGCCGCCGGGCTCCAGCACGCGACCTACCTCGTCGGGGTCGATGGTGCTGAACCGGCTGAGCACGACGCTGTACTGGCCGTCGAAGAAGGGCAGCAGCATGTCGCCGTTCCAGGACGGCTCCGCCCGGCGCACGTCGACGCCGAGCGGTTCCAGGCGGCGGCGCGCGGTGAGGAAGGCCGGGCCGGTCTCCGTGGCGGCCGAACCCTTCGGGAGCGGACCGAGGCCCGCGAAGAAGTCGCCGTTGCCGGTGCCGATGTCGAGCACGGCACCCCGGGACCTGAGCACGAGCTCGCGAGCGAGGGCAGGGTAGTCCCACTCGGGTGCGTCGATCGTGAGACGGTCGCCGACAGGGGTGTCGGCAAGCCCGTCGGTGAACAGCGCCGCGGGCGTCGAAGGAGTCGCAGGGGCGTTGCGCGCCCATTCGATGTGGTCCTCGAACGGCGCGTCCGGCGCCGGAGCTGGGGCGATCGAGACGTCAAGCATGGTGGAGATTGTGACGCAAAGTAGACCAACGGGCTAACAGTGGCGTAAACCCGACCGGAGGAGTCGATCTGATGGTGGAGCCGTTGCCTGAAAACCAGTTTTCACCTGGAGTTACATCGGCTGCTCTGCGTGTGGTCGGGCTCATGTCCGGCACGTCCCACGACGCGGTGGACGCCGCCGCGTGCGAGCTCCGGCTCACCGGCGACACGCTGACGCTGACGCCGCTCGGACACCTCTCGGTGCCCTACCCGCCGGCTCTTCGGTCCGAGCTCGTCGCGGCGCTTCCCCCGGCCGGCACCACGCTGGGGACCGTGTGCAGGCTGGACACGGGGATCGGGCAGGCCTTCGCCGACGTCGCCGCGCGTGCCGTCGCCGAGCTCTGCGCCGGCCGTGCCGACCTGGTCGTGTCGCACGGGCAGACCGTCTTCCACTGGGTGGCCGACGACGGTGGCGTGCTCGGCACCCTGCAGATCGGTGAGGCCGCCTGGATCGCCGAGGCGACCGGGCTCCCCGTCGTCTCGGGGCTCCGCACGCGCGACGTCGCAGCGGGTGGACAAGGTGCTCCCCTGGTCGGCCTGTTCGACGCGCTGTGGCTCGCGGGCCGCCCGGGTTCGCCGGTCGCCCTCAACCTGGGTGGCATCGCGAACGTGACGGTGGTGCCCACGTCAGACGGCGCCCCGGTCGCCTTCGACACCGGCCCTGCCTGCGCCCTGCTGGACGCCGCAACATGCCACGTCACCAACGGCCGCCTCACCTTCGACGCCGACGGCGCACTCGCCGCCCGCGGACGGGTGCTCCCCGATCTCCTCGCACGCCTGCTCGACGAGCCCTACTACGCACGCCCGGCGCCGAAGTCGACGGGCAAGGAGCTGTTCCACCTCGACTACCTGCTGGCTCGCCTCGGCCCCACGTCGCCGACGCCGGAGGACCTGCTCGCGACCCTCGTCGCGCTCACCGCTCGCACCGTGGCGGACGCCGTCCGGCACACCGCCACCGAGGTCGTCGCCTCGGGTGGCGGCACCCGCAACCCGGTTCTGCTGGCCGCGCTCCGGGCGGAGCTGCCGGGCGTCGCCGTCCGGACATCCGACAAGCTGGGCGTGCCGAGCCAGGCGAAGGAGGCGCTGGCGTTCGCCGTGCTGGGCTGGCACACCTGGTACGGCCTGCCCGGGGTGCTGCCCGGGGCCACGGGCGCGCGACGGCCGAGCGTACTGGGTTCGGTGATACCGGGCGCGGGCGGTCGCTTTCCGCCGGGGCGGACCGTCGGCGTCGGGCAGCCGAGGCGGTTGGAAGTCCTGCGGTCGGCCTAGGCCGTCGGAGCACGGACGTCGCCGGTCGGACAGCGGCGCGCACGAAGGGTGACAGATAGCGCTTCGTCCGGGTGATAACGACCGAGATCCGCCGATTTCAAGGGGAACGCGGCTATCTCGTCGATAGAGTCACGCGACGTGTCGCTCGCGCACGGACCGTGCGCCCTTTTCGGCTGGAGAACTCGATGCTGACCCCAGTAGTTCGGCGATATCTACGCACTGTTCAACGAGCCTGCGGATCACTGACGGTCGCCGGACTGGTGCTCGGGCTCTCCGCGACAACCGCTGGTGCCGCACCTGCCTGGGCCACGCAAGAATTCGCGAGCACACCCGTCGCGGCAGGCGTGGGCACCGAGATCGCCGGCACGGAATTTGTCCAGGAGGGCACCCCTGCCGGTCAAGGCGGACGCATTATGCCGTGGGCCAGCTCCGGAAGCCTCGTGCGCACCGACGGCTCACGGCCATGGGAACTGCCGGAGGGTGTGGAACATACCGGTCTTGACGCGGATTATTCCGCGATTGTTGCCCTGCGCAGCGACGGACAAGTGACTGCCCTCTCGCTGGAGGAGCGTTGGAACGCTCTCCCCATTCCCGAACTTCCAGCAGGCTTGCGCTACTCGGCGGTCTCCCTCATCTCGGGGATGAGTCAACCTTCCGCAGCACTTCTACGTTCGGACGGGTCTGTCGTCGGAACAGGGTTGAGCACGCACTCGATGCCGAAGTTCGCGGGCCCTCCAGCCGGCATGCGCTATCTCGCAATCGACTCCGGCGGCATGATGACGCTCGCAGTGCGTTCGGACGGCAATCTCGTGGCCGAGATGCATCGGTCCGTCACGACACCATGCCCCGAAGGACTGACGCCACCTGCTGGTACGACGTACGAAGCCGTCAACGTCGACAACAGGAGCTGGATGGCCGTGCGGTCCGACGGCGCCGTCGTCTCGTGCCTGGACGGGATCGACACGACGGCACGGGTCACGACTCCGGCTGCCGGGACTCGGTTCGTTGGTGTCGACGCTTCACGTCAGCACGGCTACGCGACCCAGAGCGACGGCGTGATCGTCCGGTTCGGCAACGCTCCTGCACCTGTCGCAGTGCCGCAGGGCCGGTCTGTCGTCGGCCTCTCGAGCGGCGAGGTGCATATGCCTGACGGAACCTGGAAAAAGACCGGCAGCGCGTTGCTGGATGACGGGTCCCTGCTCGCGTGGGGCGCGAATCGGCAGCTGCCACAGCTCCCACCAGGCCACTCGGTCTTCCGCGCCCTCGCCGGCCCAGGGAACTCGACGTGGATGCTCATGGACTCGGAGCCGCTGCCGGCAGAGATTTCCGTGACAGGTGTGCCTGAGCGCTGGTACATGAACACCTCCGCCCGAATCGACATCACGGTCAGCTCGTCCAGTGGCGTAACACCGCGGGGCATCGCAAGCATCGGTTATCGCAACACCGAAGGCGTCTTCCAGGCCCAGCACTTCGTCCCTCTCGATAGTGCGGGCCATGCCCAGCTGGAGATGCGCATGAGCTGGCCGGGCACCCGGCTCATGGAGATCCGGTTCGACGGGCCTCCGTTCCGCAGCACCGAGGTGCAGAGACCGTTCGTCGTGCCGGAGCCGTCCCAGACCACCGTGACTGTGGACGGTCCTGACTCATGGCGCACCGGGACGGACTATGTTCCCTTCGTCGTCACGATCGGCACGGTTGACGGGACTCCCGCAGTTCCCGGGCGCGTACAGATCACTAGCCGGGATACAGACGCTCCCCTCTATCACTCTCACAACAGTGACGACAGTCAGTCGCTCGATGTATCCGCCCTGGCCCCGGGCCGCTACGTGCTGGAAGTCAGGCATATCGCGGACTACACGGCTGCGTCATCAGAACCCCTGCTCTACCCGGTCACGGTGCTCCCGCCGTCCCCGACCAGGACGACGGCGACGGTCCTCAACAAGACGGTGCACTACGGGAACCAGATCGACGTCGACGCGCGCATCGAGACCTTGGACGGCTCACCGGTCGAATGCGGGTCGCTGGTCGCCGAGCTGACCGATGGGACCTACCTCGGGAAAGTAGCGCAGGGCTGTTCAAGGACCTCGTCACTCCAGCTCAAGGGAGCAGCCGGCACGTTCGACCTTGCGCCGGGATCGCACCAGGTGATTGTTCGCTGGGAGGGAACGACTCCCGCCGATGCCGGTTCGGCGAACGCTGGTCCGACACTCGTCTCTCAGACCGATCCGCTGCCGGTCGTGGTCCGTAGGGCATGGACCACGACGGTCATCGCGGGCATCACCGAGGACGTTGCGACAGGCAAGGTCCGGGTGGACGTCGATGTGAACGGGCCGGACGCGGCCCTCGGTGGACCCAGTGAGATCGTGCTGAGCATCAACGGCGCCGACATCGCACGTCAGGCCACCGACAAGCTGGACGGCGCCCGGTTCGTCATCGACTCTGCGAACCTTCCCTACGGGACGCTTGTGGTGGGTGCGCGTTACAAGGGTTCCGACCTGCACGCGCCCAGCCTCGCCACGAAGGAGTGGGAGCACCAGCCAAAGGCCTTTGACGCGCCGAAACCAGTGGTCACAGGCACAGCGCAGGTCGATTCAGCACTCAGCGTCACGGTCGGTTCCTGGTCTCCGTCGCCGACGGTCCTGACGTACGCCTGGTTCGCCGATGGGGTGCAGCTCGCGGGTGCGGAAGCCTCGACTGTCAAAGTTCCTGTTTCGGCGCTGGGCAAGCGGATCACCGTCCAGGTGACGGGGGCGCGCGCCGGCTACTCGGTGACGACGGTGAACAGTGCGCCGACGGCCGCAGTGGTTCGGGGTTCCTTCACGGCTCCACAGCCGGCGATCAAGGGCACGGCGCAGGTAGGCCGCACGCTTACGGTGGTCCGCGGGACGTGGTCGCCGGCGCCGTCGTCCGTGAAATACGTGTGGAAGGCGAACGGGGTAACCATCTCGACCCAGACGTCGAGCACGTTCGTGGTGCCCGCCTCGGCGAAGGGAAAGCGGCTGACCGTCACGGTCGTCGGCTCCCGCGCGGGATACACGACGAAGTCTGTGACGAGCCCGGCCACGTCGATCGTCGCTGCGGGGACCTTCACGGCACCTCGGCCCACTATCAGCGGGACGATGCGGGTCGGGTCGACACTGACGGTCAGTCGCGGCACGTGGTCGCCCGTGCCGTCGTCGGTCACGTACGTCTGGAAGGCGGACGGCATCACGATCGCGACGCGGACGAGCAGCCGGTTCGTCGTCCCGGAGCGGGTGCGGGGCAAGCAGCTGACGGTCACGGTGACCGGGACCTTGGCCGGTTACACGCCCAAGTCGGCGGCGAGCTACCGGACGACGACGATCCGCTGACCCCCCGATCAGGGCCCTCCGAGGCGGTGGCATCCCCGGATGTCACCGCCTCGGCCGTGTCCAACCCGGCCGAGCCACCTGACATTGCGGGTAGAAGTGCCCATATCGGATCACTATTTGGTACCTAAGCCCGGACATGACGAAGGCCCCGACTCGATGAGCCGGGGCCTTCGTAACAACGTGCGCGAGGGGGGAGTTGAACCCCCACGCCCTTTCGGGCACACGGACCTGAACCGTGCGCGTCTGCCTATTCCGCCACTCGCGCGCTGCTGGATGAGAGGCTAGCACGGCACGGACGTCGTCTCCGAATCCAATAACCGTGAAGTGGTTCACGTGCTGCCGCAGGTCCGGTAGCGTGCGGATCCGCCCACGCCTCTCTTCACCGCGCCACCTGAGGGAAGATCGGAGAAGATCCGCAGGACATCCACAGTAATGGAGTCTGCGGGGACCTACCGGTCTATACGATCTAGGTAGTCTGCCCGGCGCAGACCCGGAAGGAGGTGGCATGGGCGCCCTGGACCGCTTCGAGAAGAGCGTGGAGCGCATGATGAACAACGCGTTCGCCAAGGTGGGACGTGGCGAGGTGAAGCCCGTCGAACTGGCGAGCAGGCTTCGTCGCGAGCTGGACGACCGTGCCGCGGTCGTCGGACGTGACCGTACCGTCGCCCCGAACGAGTTCACCATCGAGCTCGCACCCGACGACTTCGCCCAGATCGAGGCGTGGGGCGCACAGACCCTCGCCGACGAGCTCGCGTCCAACATCACGGCGTACGCGGCGACGCAGCACTATGCGTTCGTCGGCCCCGTGAGCGTGACGTTCGACGAGCAGTACGAGCTGGTGCCCGGCCGCTTCACCGTGCGGTCGCGCAGCGTGCAGGGAAGCGTCGCTCCGGCGACGTCCGGCGCACCGACCGGCCGGCACCCGCTGATCGACATCGACGGTCAGCGGTACCTGCTCACCGGACCGGTGACCGTCATCGGGCGTGACGCCGAGGCGGACATCGTGGTGGACGACCCGGGAGTCTCCCGCCGTCACCTCGAGATCCGCGTGACGCCGGACGGCGTCGTCGCGACCGACATGGGCTCGACCAACGGCCTGTACGTCGAGGGCCATCAGGTCCCGGCGGCGACCCTGCTCGATGGCAACACCATGACCATCGGCCGTACCCGCATCATGTTCTGGACCGGCAGTGCTTCCGGTGCAGACAACGAGGACTGGTGAAAAACCCGACATGAGCGAGCTGACGTTCACCCTGCTTCGGCTGGGCTACCTCGTGCTGCTGTGGGTGTTCGTGCTCTCCGCCGTCGCCGTGCTCCGGCGCGACCTGGCAGGACCACGTGCGTCCAGCGGCCGACGGCGCCGGCCGGAGCTCGCGGGGCCGGGCCCGACGCCGACCCCGGCCGGTGGCGCGCCGCGCGCTCCTCAGCGCGGCGGCCCTTCGCGGCTCGTCGTGGTGGCGGGCCCGCTCACGGGGACCACCATCCCGCTCACCTCGTCCGGCGTGCTGATCGGACGCGCGCCGAGCTGCACGCTCGTGCTCGACGACGACTACTCGTCGTCCCGTCACGCACGAATCTTCCCCCAGGGCGGCCAGTGGTTCGTGGAGGACCTCGGCTCCACGAACGGCACGTACATCGGCGAGGAGCGGGTGCAGGGTGTCCTGCCGCTCGCCCCCGGTGTGGGTGTGCAGATCGGACAGTCCGTCGTCGAGCTCCAGGGATGACCATCACGTGACCGTGACCTTGCGGTATGCCGCGCGCTCCGACGTCGGCCTCGTCCGCTCCAACAACCAGGACTCCGCCTACGCGGGCCCCAACCTCCTCGTCGTGGCCGACGGGATGGGCGGGCACGCGGGCGGCGACGTCGCGTCCGCGCTGACCATCGCGGCCCTGGTGGCGCTCGACCGGCCCGACCACAGCTCCGACCAGTCGATGTCCGAGCTGGAACGCTCGATCGACCGCGCCAGGCAGGACCTCGTCGACGCGACGACCGCCGACCCGGACCTGGCCGGCATGGGCACCACCGTCACGGCGCTGCTGAAGTCCGGCAACACGCTGGCCATGGCCCACCTCGGCGACTCGCGTGCCTACCTGCTGCGCGACGGCACCCTGGCCCAGGTCACGGTGGACCACACCTTCGTGCAGCACCTGGTCGACACCGGCCGCATCACGCCTGACGAGGCGGAGACCCACCCGCAACGCAACGTCGTGATGCGGGTGCTCGGCGACTTCGACCTCGACCTCACGCCTGACCTCTCGATCCGCGAGGCGGTACCCGGCGACCGCTGGATGCTCTGCTCCGACGGCCTGTCGGGCTTCGTGCCCGACAACGAGATCGCCGAGGTCCTCATCTCGGTCGCCACCCCGCAGGACGCCGTCGAGCGGCTCGTCTCGATGTCCATGCGCGCGGGCAGCACCGACAACATCACCGTCGTCGTCGCCGACGTCCTGGACGAGGCGGCAGCGGCCACCACCGCTGCCACCGTCACGCCGGAGATCGTCGGCTCCGCGGCTCTCGCCGGTGTCACCGCGGCAGGCAACCCGGCGTCCCCCACCGCCCTGCCCGGCCCCGGGTCCGGCATCGACGGCGACACCGTGACCAGCTTCACCCGGTCCACGGTCCCGTCAGGCGCCCAGCCCCTACCCTCGCCGGTCTCCGTCGGTGTCCTGTCCGACGACGCGGCGCGCGACGGTCTCGCCGACACCCTCGAGCAGGCCATGATCGCGGGCGCCCCCGACGAGGAGCAGTACCAGCCGGACATCCAGCCCGACGAGGACCTCGAGGAAGAGGCCCGCGAGGAGGGGAACCCGCCGAGGAAGCGGGTCTGGCTGACCGTGCTCGGCGCGCTGCTCCTGATCGTCGGCCTCGCCCTGGCGGGTTGGGGCGGCTACCGCTGGACCCAGACCCAGTACTACGTGGGTGAGTCCGACGGCCAGGTCGCCGTGTTCCGGGGCATCCCGGCGACGGCGGGCCCCCTGACGTTCTCGACCCCGGTCGAGCTCACCGGCACCCGCGTGGACGAGCTGCCCGGGTTCATCGCCGACCGGGTGCGGGAGACCATCCGAGCCACGTCGCTCGAGGACGCCCGCGGACGCGCCGACCGTCTCATCGAGGATGCCGCCGCGGAGACCGAGCCGTCGCCGTCGCCGTCACCCAGCCCCTCGACGAGCGACGAACCGGGCGAGACCTCCTCGCCGACGCCCCGGTCGACCGCCAAGAAGGACTCCGACCAGGAGGCGAACGGATGAGCGGCCTCCAGCTCGAGGAGAAGGCGCCCGCCCGCGTCGCGGAGGCGATCCTGATCGTCGTCGCGCTGGCCCTCGGCATGGGCGGCATGTGGATGGTCGGCTACGCGCTCGACGACGCTCTGCCAGAGGGTTTCTGGACCTACTCGATAGTCCTGGCCGCGCTGGCGTTCACGACCCACATCGTCCTGCGCCTGCGCGCACCGTACGCGGACCAGGTGATCCTGCCGGCCGTGGTGCTGCTGAACAGCGTCAGCATGGCCATGGTCCTGCGGCTGGACCTGGTGGACATGCGAGGTGCGAACGCCTCCCGCCACCTCATGTGGACCGCGCTGGGCGTCGTCGTCGCCTGCGTCGTCATCTTCCTGCTGCGGGACCACCGCGGCCTGCGGCGACTGACCTACACGGCGATGGTCGTCGGTGTCGTCCTCGTGGTCCTGCCGCTGATCCCCGGACTGGGCAGGGAGATCAACGGCGCCCAGATCTGGATCTTCATCGGCCCGTTCTCGTTGCAGCCGGCCGAGTTCGCCAAGATCGCGTTCGCGGTGTTCTTCGCGGGCTACCTCGTCGCGAACCGCGACACCCTGGCGCTGGCCGGCAAGAAGTTCCTGGGCCTGCAGCTTCCCCGGCTGCGCGATCTCGGCCCCATCCTGATCGTCTGGGCGGTCTCGCTGGCGGTCCTCATCGGCGAGAAGGACCTGGGGACGTCGCTCCTCTTCTTCGGCCTGTTCGTCGGCATGCTCTACCTGGCGACCGACCGGGTGGGCTGGATCGTCATCGGCCTCACCATGTTCGCCGGGGGCGCCGTCGCAGCCTGGACGATGTTCAGCCACGTGCAGGCCCGGGTCGACATCTGGCTCAACCCGCTCGACGCCGACCTGTACGAGCGCGAGTTCGGTGGCTCGTACCAGATCGTCCAGGGCCTGTTCGGCATGGCGTACGGCGGCATGTTCGGCGCCGGCTGGGGTGAGGGCTACCCGGACCGCGTGCCGTTCGCGTTCTCCGACTTCGTCTACGCCTCGCTCGGCGAGGAGCTCGGGCTCACCGGCCTGCTGGCGATCCTGCTGATCTACCTGGTCATCGTCCAGCGCGGCCTGCGCCACGCGGTCGGTGTGCGCGACGGATTCGGCAAGCTGCTCGCGGGCGGCCTCGCGTTCGTCATGGCGCTGCAGCTCTTCGTGGTGGTGGGCGGCATCACGCGCATCATCCCGCTCACCGGCCTGACCCTGCCGTTCATGGCGCAGGGCGGTTCCTCCCTGCTCGCGAACTGGATAGTCATCGCCCTCATGCTGCGTATCTCCGACGCCGCTCGACGTCCCTCGGCCCTGCCCACCCGCGGTGCGCTGGCCGAGCCGGCGCCCGCCCTCGTGGGCGGCGACGCCATCGAGGTGGGCGGCCCCGGCGTCGGCCCGGTGCAGGCGGGTACCGAGGCCGGCGCCGGCCGAGGTGCCACGCCCGACGACGCCACCCAGATCGTCCGGGGGGTGGAGCGGTGAACACGACCCTGCGCCGCCTCTCGACCGTCGTGATGGCCATGTTCGTGGCCCTCATGGTCTCGACGACCTGGATCCAGTTCGTCACCGCGAACGAGCTGAACGAGGATCCGCGCAACTTCCGGAACATCTACAGCGAACTGGGCCGCGACCGCGGGCCGATCGTCGTCGGTGGCGAGCCGATCGTGACGTCCGAACCGGTCGACGACGACTACAAGTACCAGCGCACCTACTCGGGCGGGGACGCGGCCGCAGCCAGCCTGTACGCGCCGCTGACCGGCTTCTTCGCGGTCACCGGTACCTACACGGGGCTCGAGCGCTTCGCGAACGGGTACCTCGGCGGCGAGGACGACTCGCTCTGGCTCGACCGGCTGCAGAACCTCATCACCGGTGAGGAGGCCCAGGGCTCTTCCGTCGAGCTCACCATCGACCCCAAGGTCCAGCAGGCCGCCTGGGACGCGCTCGGGGACTACACCGGCGCGGCCGTG
This sequence comes from Promicromonospora sp. NPDC060271, assembly GCF_042726755.1. Classification (NCBI taxonomy): domain Bacteria; kingdom Bacillati; phylum Actinomycetota; class Actinomycetes; order Micrococcales; family Promicromonosporaceae; genus Promicromonospora; species Promicromonospora sp. NPDC060271. The sequence continues at coordinate 63,181 of NZ_JBHXBG010000004.1, forward strand.
GCCCTGGACCCGAAGACGGGTGCGATCCTCGCGATGGTCTCCAAGCCGTCCTTCGACCCGAACTCCATCGCGGTGCACAACGCGGGGGACGCGACCGCCGCCTACAACGCGCTCCTGAACCAGAAGCCGCGGGTCAACGCGGAGGACGGCAAGGAGCGGTTCAGCACCTACGGGCCGACGATCAACCGCACCATCAACGCCACGTACCCGCCCGGCTCCGCGTTCAAGCTGCTCACGTCGGCCGCCGCCATCGAGTACAACGGCGTGACCCCCGACTCCGAGGTCCCTGCACCCGACGTCTACCAGCTCCCCGGTACGTCGGGCCCCACCGGTCAGGTGGAGAACTTCGGCGGTGAGACCTGCGACCCCTCGGGCAAGATGACGCTCAAGAGGGCGCTGGCGATCTCCTGCAACACCGCGTTCCTCGATCTCGCCAACGAGGTCGGCAAGGACGGGATGCAGCGGATGTTCAAGGACTTCGGGTTCAACGAGTCGCTGGACATCCCGATGTCGACCTCGATCGGTGAATATCCGGGCCTCATCGGCGGCAAGAACGATTCGGACTCGGCCGACCGCATCGCGCTCTCCGGCATGGGCCAGGGGGACCTCCGGCTGACGCCGCTCCAGGTCGCCATGATCTCGGCAGCCGTCGCGAACGACGGCGACCTCATGGAGCCGTACCTCATCCAGAGCGTGCGGGACAGCGACCTCGAGCTGGTCAGCCAGACGAAGCCGAGCCGCTACAAGAGCCCGTTCTCGTCGTCCACCGCGGACGCCCTCACCGAGATGATGGTCGAGGTCGTCAACGAGGGCTCCGGTACGGGCGCGCAGATCCAGGGCGTCCAGGTGGCGGGCAAGACCGGCACCGCCGAGGACTACCCGCGGTCGCCCACGCTCTGGTTCACCTCGTTCGCCCCGGCCGACGACCCGCAGGTCGTGGTAGCGGTCGTGCTGGAGAACGGGGGCCAGTCCACCAACGAGACGACCGGCGGCGCGCTGGCTGCGCCCATCGCCCGACAGATCTTGCAGGCGGCGATCTCGAGATGAGACCGGTCGAGGGTCTGACGCTCGGTGAGCGCTACACGCTCGTGCGGCGCATCGCCATGGGCGGTATGGGCGAGGTCTGGGTGGCGCGCGACGAGAAGCTCGCGCGCGAGATCGCCGTGAAGGTGCTCCGCGAGGAGTACACGGGCAACGAGGACTTCCTTCGTCGCCTGCGCACGGAGGCCCGGAACTCGTCGACCCTCGTTCACCCCAACATCGCGCAGATGTTCGACTACGGCGAGGAGAACGGCGCAGGCTATCTCGTCATGGAGCTGGTCCTCGGTGAACCGCTCGCCGATCTGCTCGAACGCGAGCCGGTGCTCCCGCCGGCCCGGCTCCTCCCGATCCTGGCCCAGACAGCCCGCGGCCTGCACGCCGCCCACCTGGCGGGCGTGGTCCATCGCGACGTGAAACCGGGCAACATCCTGTTGGAACACTCCGGCACGGTGAAGATCACCGACTTCGGTGTCTCCGTGGCGCAGAACCAGGTGCCCATGACTGCCACCGGCATGGTCATGGGCACCGCGCAGTATCTGTCGCCCGAGCAGGCGGTGGGACAGTCGGCCACCGGTGCCTCCGACATCTACGCGCTCGGCGTGGTCGCCTACGAGGCCACGGCGGGCCGTCGCCCGTTCACCGGTCGGACGCCGGTCGACATCGCGATCGCGCACGTCAACGCGCCGATGCCACTGCTGCCGACCTCCGTGCACCCGGGGCTGGCCGAGACCATCACCCAGATGCTGGAGAAGGACCCGGCGCAGCGCATCTCCTCCGCGGACCAGCTCGCGCGGCACCTCGAGGTGCTCGCCGCCGAGATCGCGGAGGACCCGTTCGGCAGCTCGCGCTACGCGCGCCGGGCCCGCCGTGACGGACAATCCTCGGGCTCGCAACGGTCGGGCAACGGCAGGAGCGGGGCAGGGGCGCAGCCGGGTCCGTCCCACGCGCGCAGGCATACGCCGTTCGGCCAGAGCAGCGGCGGCCGGCACACCACCGTCACGAACGCGCAGTCCGCGCCGCCCAGCCCGGACCGAGGCACCCCGGCCGGCGGCTACGGCTCGGGCACGCCGGCGGGCGGTTACGGCTCAGGGCCCTTCGGCTCGGGAGCCTACGGTTCCGACTCCACCGGATACGGCACGACGTCCGGCACACACGGGACGGATGCCTACGGGCGCCCCGCTTCGCCCGCGCCGGGCACCCCTGCCGGTGCACCGGGCTCGGGGCAGTACGGCACGGACTCGGCAGGGTACGGCGCGGACTCAGCGGGCTACGGGACGACGTCCGGCACGTACGGGACCGACGCCTACGGCCGGCCGCACGGTGCGGGCTACGTCCCGCCGCCGTCGATCGGCAACGGCGTGGGGAGCGGCGGGCGGTCCTACCCGTCGCGTCGCGACCTGCACTCGACACGCCAGGACGGGCGGAGGGTCCCCCAGCAAGGACGGTCCGGGGGGCACCCTGGGAAGCGACGAAGCCTGTCGTCGGACATCCAGCGATGGCTGGGCGGGATCGAGGACCGCATAGGGGTCCGCGTATCCTGGCCGCTCGTCGCACTGGTCGCGCTGCTCCTGGTGGTCCTCATCATCACGCTGGTCTCCGGAGGCGGCGACAACAGCGCTCTGCAGGAGCCGTCGGGTTCCTCCGAAATCCACGGTGAAACGCTGAATCCCCCGGTAGCCGCCGCGGTAGCCGCTTCTGGGATGATGTTTTTCAACGAGTCGTACGCCCTGAGGCAGACGGCCATGACATCTAAGGACGTATGAGTGGTGGAGAACACGCCCCGCGTACTCGCCGGCCGTTACGAGGTCGGCGAGCTTGTCGGCCGTGGCGGCATGGCCGAGGTCCACATCGGCCACGACACCCGTCTCGGTCGTACCGTCGCGATCAAGGTGCTGCGTTCCGACCTCGCTCGTGATCCGTCCTTCCTGGTGCGCTTCCGGCGTGAGGCGCAGTCCGCCGCCGCGCTGAACCACCCCGCCGTCGTCGCCGTGTACGACACGGGCGAGGACATCCACCAGAACGCCGCCGGCGAGGATGTGCACGTCCCGTTCATCGTCATGGAGTACGTGGAGGGCCACACGGTCCGCGACATCCTGACCGACGGCGCCGCGGTGCCCATCGAGGAGGCCGTCGAGATCACCGTCGGCGTGCTGAGCGCGCTGGAGTACTCGCACCACGCGGGCATCGTGCACCGCGACATCAAGCCCGCCAACGTCATGATCACGCCGACGGGTGCGGTCAAGGTGATGGACTTCGGCATCGCCCGGGCCATGGCCGACTCCGCCGCGACCATGACGCAGACGAACGCCGTCATCGGCACCGCGCAGTACCTCTCTCCCGAGCAGGCCCGCGGTGAGCAGGTCGACACCCGCTCCGACCTGTACTCGACCGGCTGCATGCTGTTCGAGCTCCTCACCGGTCGTCCGCCGTTCCAGGGCGACTCGCCCGTGGCCGTCGCGTACCAGCACGTGGGCCAGGACCCGCAGCGCCCGTCGGAGGTCGCCACCGACGTTCCCGACGTGCTGGACCGCATCACGCTCAAGGCGCTGACGAAGGACCGCGAGCAGCGGTACAGCACCGCCGCCGAGTTCCGGCGCGACCTGGAGTCCGCGATGCGCGGCGGCCAGATCAGCGCGCCGATGGTCGGCGCCATGATGGGTGCGACGCAGGTCGCTGGCCAGCCCGCGTACGGCGCCACGCAGGTCATGTCGCCCGCACCGAGCTGGGGTCCGGCAACGGCGCAGCAGAGCCCGGTCACGCCCGGCGGGGGATACCCCGGCCAGCCGACGCGCGAACAGCAGGAGCCCGAGAAGAAGAGCAAGGCCCTCATGTGGTGGCTGCTCGGGATCGCCCTGGCGGCGGTAGCGGCCATCGCCATCGCGATGGCGATCGAGAACGCGAACAACAACCGGGCGCCGGAGACGGTCTCCGTGCCGACGATCGCGGAGGGTCTGACCGTTGACGAGGCCAGGGCACAGATCGAGGCGGCCGGCCTGACGTTCGAGCAGGCCATCGACCAGGACTCCGACCTCGACGAGGGACGGACCACAGGGAAGACCGACCCCGCGGCGGGCGAAGAGGTCGAGCCCGACTCGACGGTCACCGTCTTCGTCGCCGGCGCGCCGGGCCAGGTCACGGTTCCCGAGCTGAAGAACCTGTCCGAGGCCGACGCCCGTGCCAAGCTCGAGGAGCTCAACCTCACCGTCGGCACGTCCCAGACGGAGAACAGCCCGAACATCGCGAAGGGCATGGTCACCAAGAGCGAGCCCGGCGCCGGCCAGCCCGCGCAGGAAGGCGACGAGGTCACCCTGTACCTCTCGACGGGCAACACGACGCTCCCGAACGTCGTCGGCCAGACCAAGGACGGTGCCAGCGCGCAGCTGGCGAACCTCGGCCTCGGCACCATCGAGTACAAGGACGAAGAGAGCGAAGACGCAGCGCCGGGCACTGTGGTCCGCACGGACCCGGAGGCCGGTGACGTGCCGCAGGGCCAGGCGGTCACCGTCTACCTCGCGGTGGCGCCGGAGCCCACGGAGACGCAGGTACCCAACGACCTCGTCGGCAAGACGCTCGAAGAGGCCCAGGTCGCCTGTACCGGTGCGAAGGTCACCTGTGACCAGACGGCAGAGGAGCCTTCGGACATCATTGCCGCAGGGCAGGTCATCAGGTCGGACCCGCCGCCCGGTACCACCGTCGAGGAGGGTGCCTACATCGGCCTCGTGATCTCGACCGGCCCGGCCGGGGGCGGCGGTGGCGGCGAGGGAGAAGGCGGAGGCGGCGAGGGCGGCGAGGGCGATCCCGTCTTCCCGTAGCACGACTGCGCTGACCGGGTAGCACCCGGTCAGCGCAGGACAGGCTTGGCGTCGTCGGTCACGTGGTGACCAGCGGCGCCATTCCCTTTGCCCGCTCGACCGCGCCCTCGAGGCCGCAGGTCTCCAGCCAGTTCGCGAGCAGCCGGTGACCACCCTCGGTGAGGACGGACTCCGGGTGGAACTGCACGCCGTGCAGCGGCAGCTCCCGGTGCTGCAGTCCCATGACGATGCCCGACGCCGTCGTGCACGTGACCTCGAGCTCGGCCGGCACGCTGTCCGGCGTCACAGCCAGCGAGTGGTACCGCGTGGCGGTGAACGGCTCGGGCAGACCATCGAGGACGCCCTTGCCGGTGTGCTCGACGAGACTCGTCTTGCCGTGCATGAGCTCCGGGGCGTGGGTCACCTTGCCGCCGTACACCTCGGCGAGGGCCTGGTGCCCGAGGCAGACCCCGAGCATCGGGGTGCGGGACCGGGCGCAGGCACGGATGACGTCCTCGGAGGCGCCGGCCTCCGCGGGGGTGCCGGGTCCCGGGGACACGAGCACGCCGTCGTAGGGCTCCCGGGAGCCGTCACCGTCGTCGTACCAGTAGCGGCCGTCGGCGTCGGGGGAGGGCACGGCGTCGTTCCGGACCACCACGGTCCGGGCGCCGATCTGGTCGAGGTAGCCCACGATCGTATAGACGAACGAGTCGTAGTTGTCGACGACGAGGATGCGCGTCATGCTCAAATGCTACGGCGAGGACCGCTACGCGCCGACCGTCGTGTCGTTGAACGGCATGTACTCGCTGAGCCACGGGAAGAACTCGGTGAAGCACACGGCGACCACGCCGAAGATGAGCACGAGGCACACCAGGAACTTGAACCAGCCGGGTCCGGGGATGGCCCGCCACAACAGCCCGTACATCAGCTCATCAGCTCCTTCGGCTTGCCCTCGCCCACAGGCGACCAGTAGTCGAGCTCGCCGTGCACGATGTACCGCTCGGTGGCGGAGAACATCGGGTGGCAGGACGTGAGCGTGATGAACCGCTTGGTGAGCTTCGGCATGTCCTGGTCCTTGGTCACCCCGGGCACCGGTGCGATCACCTCCACGTTCTGCGGGAGGACGATCTTCGACTCGGTCACCTTGTAGACGTACCAGTTCTCCTTGGTACGGACCACCACGGCGTCACCCTCCTTGAGCTCCGCGATCTGGTTGAACGGCTTGCCGTAGGTGGTGCGGTGCGCGGCGACGGCGAAGTTGCCGAGCGCACCAGGCATCGCCGTGCCCGTGTAGTGCCCGATGCCGATGGTGTCGAGCACCGTCGCCTTGTCGGTGCCCTCGGCGACGGGCTTGATGTAGTCGTCCCCGAACCGGGGGATGAACATCTGCGCGAAGAGGGTCCCGGCCTCCGGCGGTTCCTTCATGACCGGCGGCGAGTCGCGATATTCGGTGGCGGTCGTCGGACCGGTCTGGGCGGCCTCCCAGTCCATCTCGGCGATGATCTCGCTCTGGGCCCGCTCGCCCTCGACGTCGGTCCACCAGAGCTGCCACACCACGAAGAGACCGAGCACGACGCCGGCGGTCACCAGGAGCTCGCCCAGGACGCCGATCAGCCAGGCGACCGGCCGCATGGGCGCCGCCGACCCGCTCGGGCGCCGCGCGTTGCGCGGGCCCATGCCGGAGGGACCGCGCTGATACGCGATGGGGAAGACCTCCTGTGGCAGCGGCACATTGTGGCCGGCCTGCGCGTGGGTCATCCAAAGACCTCCGTACCGTCGGGAACCGTCGCATACTGCAGACCTCCGCCGTCGTACGCGGGGAGGTCGAGGTTGTCGCTGCGTCGCACGTCCCAGCCCAGGTGCACCCAGTCGACGTACTCGAGATACGTCTGCACACCCTCGGAGCTCAGCAGCGACGACTCCATCTTCGCCGGGTTGCCGACCGCCGTCACCTTGTAGGGGGGTGAGAACACCTTGCCGTGCAGCAACAGGATGTTTCCGGAGCAGCGGAACGCCGACGTCGAGGTCACGCGCTCACCCTGCAGTGTCATGGCCTCGGCCCCGCCGGCCCACAGCGCGTTGATCACGTGCTGCAGGTCCTGCTGGTGCACCACCAGGTCGTCGGGCTGCGGCTCCACCCCGCCAGGCCCCGCGCCGACCGACGTCGACGGCGCGTCGTCGAGCGTCACCGTGAGCCCGGCACCGCTGACCGGTTCGGAGCCGGACACCACGCCCTCGCGCTCGACCAGTTCGCCGTCCAGCTCGGGGACGGCGGTGCCGGTGCGCGCGCTCAGCGTCTCGATCTCCCGGTCGAGCTCGCCGGCACGTGCCGTGAGCTCGGCGACCCGGCCGGTCTCGGCGCCAACGAGCTGGGCGAGGTCCTGTGGGTCACGGGTGTCGGCGCCACCGCCGTCGGCCAGGCGAGCGCTCGCGCTGAACATGAGTCCGGCCAGCACCGCGACGCCCCCCACGCTCAACCAGGACCGCCATCCCGCGTGCATCGAGGCGCGGAAAAAGCCCGTCGCACTGTCCTTCGCGGACGGCGCGGGGGTCGGTTCGGCTCCGGTCACCGCGTCCCTCCTGCAACAATCGACAAACCCACTGACGCGTCTGGTCACGCCCGCGGCCTGTGGAGCACTACGCTAGTCCAAGAGAAAGCAGACGTCGGCTCGGCACACCCGTCGGGCGGACCACCCCAGGACAGGAGCCCGCCTCGTGCCCGAGTCGAAGTCCCGCAACAAGAAGAAGGTCACGCCCAAGGCTGAGAAGTCCGAGGCGAAGGTCGCGCTGCCCGGAGAGGCGACCAACCCGCGCTGGCTCGCTCCGGTGATGCTGACCCTGATGATCCTCGGCCTCGTCTGGATCGTGACGTTCTACCTCACGAGCTCCGGCCTCGGCCTGCCGATCCCGCAGATCGGCCAGTGGAACCTCGCTGTCGGCTTCGGCCTGATCATCGTGGGTTTCGGCTTGACCACGCGCTGGAAGTGAGTGTTCCGCGGCCGCGCCGAGGCGGCCGCGGAACAGTATCCCTATTTATCCACAGCTGTGGGTAAAGCTGGGGAAAAGAGAGTGGTGACACACCGCCAGGTGTCGGAAACGGCCTAGTTGCTCGGTTCGGACGGATGCCGAGGGCGGGCACAGAACCAGAGCCGGGGGCGTCACCGCTCCGGTCACAGGAGACCCACCTGGCTGTACCGCACCACCGCCAGGCCTGCCAGGAGCGCGATGCCGACGAGCGGCACCGCCCAGGCGACGACGGCGCGCCGGTCCTTCGGCGCGTAGGCGTACGCGGCGGCCACCAGTGCTCCGGTGACGAGCCCGCCCAGGTGCGCCTGCCATGAGATGCCCGGCACGACGAAGCCGATCGCACCGTTGATCACGAGCAGGACGACCACCTGACCCATGCTCCGGCCGAGCCTGCGCATGACCGGGAGCATCGCCCCGAACAGGCCGAACACCATGCCGGACGCGCCGACCACCGGCGTTCCCCAGGCGTTCGACGTGAACGGGTCGCCCGCGAGGAGCAGCACGCCGACCGACCCGCCCACGGCGGAGAGCAGGCACAGGGCCCCGAAGCGCACCCGACCGAGCAGCGGCTCGAGGAATTGCCCGGTTATCCACAGGGCGTACATGTTGAACAGGATGTGCAGCGGCGACGTGGAGTGCAGGAACGACGCCGTGAGGAAGCGCCACGGCTCAGCCGCACCTCCTGCGGGCCAGAACCACAGCAGGTGCGTCCATGCGCCGGCCGTCACCAGCTGCAGCACCCAGCTCACGACGCAGATCCCGATGATCGTCAGCGTGACGACCGGCCGGCCGTTGACCGTGGCACTGTCGGCGGAGCCGCCGAAGACGGTCCGTACGCGAGGCGCTGCGCGTCTCGCCTCACGGACGCAGTCGACGCACTGCACGCCGACCGCCGCCGGCCGCTGACACTCGGGGCAGGCCGGGCGGCCGCACCGCTGGCAACGTACGTAGGCCACCCGGTCCGGGTGGCGCGGGCACACGGGAGCCTCGGCCTCGGTCGGCTCCTCGGCGGCCGGGTCGTTCATCGCGATACGTCCTCAGTCCCCTCGGTCCTCAAGTACTCGCTGGTCGTGCCTTGTCCTGCCGGAGCGGAGCGGTCGCCGCCGTCCGTCAGCGCTCGATGGTGACCGACGTGATCGTGATGTCGTCGACGGGGCGGTCGCCGGGACGCGTGCGGGTGTTGCCGACCTCGTCGACGACCGCGCGCGACGCGTCGTCCGCCACCTTGCCGAAGATGGTGTGCTTGCCGTTGAGCCACGGGGTCTCCGCGGTGGTGAGGAAGAACTGCGAGCCGTTGGTGCCCTCGATCTCACCGGTCACCGGGTTGCGCCGCTTGCCGGCGTTGGCCATCGCGAGGATGTACTTCTCGTTGAACTGGAGCTCGGGGTGGATCTCGTCGTTGAACGTGTACCCGGGGCCGCCGGTTCCCGTGCCGAGCGGGCAGCCGCCCTGGATCATGAAGTCTGCGATGACACGGTGGAAGATCAGGCCGTCGTAGAACGGGTCCTTGCGCTCCTCGCCCGTCCGCGGGTCCGTCCAGGCCTTCTCGCCGGTCGCGAGGCCGACGAAGTTCTCGACAGTCTTCGGCGCGTGGTTCGGGAAGAGCTCGATACGGATGTCACCGGAGGTGGTGTGCAGGATTGCGAACATGTATCAATCCTCCCACGGAGCGGCCCACTGGTGCTGCACCGACGTCGCCCGCCCTCGCCAGTAGGCCGGTCCGGTGGCAGAGTGGCATCTTGAGGACTATTTGAACAGTTCGAGGGGAGCTTCATGACCCGCAAGAAGGTGACCGACTACGTGGACACGAGCAAGATCGACACCGAGAAGGTCAAGGAGAGGGCCGCGGAGGCCGCAGCTCTGCTTTCCGACGTCAGCTCCAGGGCCGCAACGCAGGCTGGGGTCGTGGCGGCCCAGGCCAAGGACCGGGCCTCGAACGCCAAGGACTGGGCTCAGCCTCGTGTGAACGACTTCATCTCGTGGCTGACGCCGCGTGCGGAGAAGGCGTGGCAGGACAGCCTCCAGGCTGCCGCCCCCCAGGTCGAGAAGGCCGCAGGCAAGGCAGCGCCACTCATCGACTCCGCGCACGACAAGCTCGTGGACGACCTGCTGCCGAAGATGGTCGCCGCGTTCAACGGCGCGGCAGCCAACGCGGCGGCAGCGCAGAACAAGGCCGCGCTGGCCGACTCCGTCGCCAAGGCGGCGGAGGAGGCCAACAAGAAGGGCTCCAAGAAGGGCTGGCTCGTAGCACTCGCGGCCGGTGGCGCGGCCGTCGCCGGCTACGTGTTCTGGAAGCGTGCGCAGCCGCAGACCGACCCGTGGGCCGAACCCTGGGAGCAGGGCACGGGTGCCGACTACACGAACGGTGCCGCGCGGCACTCGTCCGGCGTGGGTGCGGCGGCAGGTTCCGCCGTCGCCAAGGGCAAGGAGGCCGGGGCCAAGGCCGCACAGACGGCCAAGGACCTCGGCGCTCGGGCCTACTCGGCGGCGAGCCCCGCGTTCGAGGCGGCCAAGGAGAAGGCCGCACCGGTGCTGGAGAAGGCGGCCCCTGTGCTGGACGCCGCGAAGGAGAAGGCCGCTCCGGTCCTGGACGCGGCATGGGCGACGGCGCAGAAGGCGAGCACCGCCGCACAGAAGCGCGGCGGTAACGACCCCGCCGAGCCGACGCCGGGGGAGACCGACCTCGGGTCCGGCAAGACGGGCGCACCCACCGAGAGCACGCTCCTCGACGAGGCGGCTCCGGCCGACTCGGCCGAGGACCTGCCCCTGGTGGACGAGGTTCCGCCCGCCAAGCCCAAGCACGCGGGGGAGGGCAAGCAGGAGGGCTGACCTCCGCTTCCCTGTGGGTATGACAGGAGGGCCTGGCCAGAGCGGC